>JBKHHL010000052.1:0-16104 GCA_046539175.1 Desulfosudaceae bacterium | reverse complement strand
TCTTGAACTTTTTACTTTGCCATCCCAATTTGGACTTTTTACGAGTACATCAATAAAGACGGCTTCGTAAAAAGTCGGGATTTACCATACTTCGTCACCCCGGCGGAGGCCGGGGCCTGTCCTGGCGGAGGCCGGGATCCAGTAAAATCAAATAGTTCTGGATTCCGGCCTTCGCCGGAATGACAAGGTAGGGACTTTTTACGAAGCCATCAATAAAGATCAGGGAGGAAGCACCGCATGAAAATCAAACCCGGACAGGCCATACTGCTGTGGGCAATAATAATAGCCTTGGGCCTGGTATGGCTGATGACAGGCCAGGAGGGGGACGCCATGGACAAGACTCCGGATCAGCAGACGATCAAGCTGCCCCGGCCCGGTATGGGATTAAAAGAGGTGACCCTGGATGAGGCCTTGGCCGGCAGGCGTTCACTGCGCCGGTTCAGCCCGGATCCGCTGACTTTGAGCCAAATATCAAGTCTGTTGTGGTCCGGTCAGGGTATTACTGATGAAAGGGGGTGGCGCACCGCGCCGTCAGCCGGAGCGCTCTATCCCTTGGAGATATACGCCATTACCCGGAAAAAATCTGATCTGCCGGCCGGCATTTATCATTATGTGCCACGACACCATCATTTGAAAATGGTTAAAAAGGGAGATTTCCGGCCGGAACTGGCCCGGGCCGGGCTTGGTCAGCCGGCCATCCAGGAGGCGCCGCTGACTTTTGTCATAACCGCGGTATTCGAACGCACTACCGCTAAATACGGTAATCGGGGACGACGCTATGTTTTTATGGAAACAGGTCACGCCGGTCAGAATATCCTGCTGGCAGCAGCCGCTAACGATCTGGGAGCAGTTCCCATAGGCGCCTTTGATGACCATCAGGTCAGCCGGATTATGGATCTGGAAAAGGAGCAGCCCTTGTACCTCATTCCAGTGGGACATCCCGCGGAATGATCCGGATAAATATTGGGTAAATATTCGGGTCAGGTCCGTTTTTTCCAGAGACGGTAGGCGGACAACTCCTCCTGAAGCGAGTTCATTACCAGAGTCAGTATGGACAGGTCGTCCAGCATCCCGAACATGGGGATAAAATCAGGAATAAAATCGGTCGGAATTATAAAATAAAGCAGGCCGCTGCCCACTATGCCCAGGCGGGCCGGATTGAGCTTATACCTGTTTTTGACGGCATCCACGAACAGGCTGTAAAGTTCCCGGACATTATCCTGCAAATCCTTGAAAACCGGGGCAGCCTGTTTCATCTTATCCGCGAAGGACTTGTCGTTCAAATAATCGTAAAAATTTTTCCCCCGGGTAAAGCGACGCATGCGGTCATATTGTTTCCGACGTTCGGAATCGCCCAAAACAAAATAAGCTTCATTCAGAATTTTGGTCATCTCCCCGGCTTTCTCCGGGGAACCGGGATTCTTGTCCGGATGCCACGCTTTCAACCGGGCCAGGTAGGCCTGCCTTATAACAGCTTCATCAGCCTTGGACGAGACACCCAGCACTTCATAAAAATCCCGAAAAACCGACTCCGTAAATTGGGTCAATGGACTGTTCTCCGCGACCCTGTCAATACCTGACAGATTGGTGTTAAAAAAGAGTAAGAAAAAGAGCTCATTCTCATTAAAGAAAATCCTTACTTACCGGACCGGGATAGACCATTTGGCCGCTTTTGGACACATCATAACCGGCGATTTCAGCGGCCAGCTCCTTGAAACGGCGGTCTGCTAAAAGAGACAGGAAAGACTGCACATTCCGGGCAAAAAACATATCTTTATTGATCAGCAGATCAAAACACTCCCAGTGAAAAGGGATGAAGGACAGATCCAGGGTATCGGCCACCGCCCGGATAGCCGGACCGGCATCGGCCCGGCCGGATAAAACCGCCAGGCCGACATCAAGATGCCGCTGCATTTCGCGGTCATAACCGGCAATGGCTGCCGGATCAAGTCCTTTTTGGCGCAACCGGCGATCGAACCAGAGACGGGTGCCGGTGCTAATGGAACGATTAACAATGGTCACACCCCGGCCGGCTAAATCTTCCAGCCGGGTTATGTTCCTGGGATTATCACGGGCCACGACCAGTCCCTGCTCCCGGAAACAGAAATTAACCACGGCCGGCATACTGGTCATCTCCCGGGCGGCAAAGGCAAAATTATACTCCTTATCATCATCGTCGACGAGGTGGGCCGTGGCCAGGTGGCACAACCCCTGCTTAAGGATCCTGATACCGCCCATGCTGCCCAGATTACCGAATACCGCCGTATATTCCGGGTACAGCTCCATGAAAAGTCCCAGACAGCGATCCAGCAACATATCGTTGCTGCCGGCAATTATCAGCAGGGATGGAGTCTGCTGCAGAAAAGAGCTCTCTTCCGGATAATTTATGGTATTTTGTTCCACCCAATGCCTGACCAGATGTTCCGGAAACAACCATTTACCGGTAACTTTGGTGGCCGGAAGATTTTTCTCCGTAATCAGGTGATAGACCTTTTTTTCGTGAATCCCCAGGTAAGCGGCCACTTCCCTGGTTGAAAAAAGTCGGGCCATGGGTAACTCTCCCCTCTCCCGGAGCCGGGACACTGCCTCCGGCATTGGGCGCGGCTAAACCGGATATTTCTGGGCGCCTCATCACTTAATCGACTCGTGAAATATCCGGGTTAAATTTCATGAAAAGTTCGGATCAGATAATTATCATACCGTAATTCGACTATAAAACAAAAACTTTCCGGAATTATCATGAAAGGTTCGGCCTGACCATAAGTAGGGGGGAAGATACAAATTCCGAACCGGGGCTAAAAAAACAGCGGCGCAAATCAAGTCTCGGTCGCCGGCATCATGGAAGCCGGCATTTTGACAGCCACCACCTCACCCCGGGCGCAGACCTCACCTTCAGCCAGTACCCGGGTCTGGATGACCACCTTTTTTTCGGAAAGTTCGGCAACAACCCCCCGGATCTCCAGGGGGACGCCAATGGGCGTGGGCTTCTTGTAATCAACATGAAGTGAGGCCGTTACAAACCGCAGGGTAGGTTCAGAGCCCATCTCCCGGTTTTCAGCCCGGTAAACCGCGGCCGCGGCCGTGCCGGTACTGTGACAGTCAATCAAAGAGGCGATCAGGCCACCGTAAACATATCCCGGGATGGCGGTGTGATATGGCCGGGGGGTGAACCGGCAGACAGTCTCCCGGCCATCCCAGTAACTTTTTATCTGATGGCCGTGCTCATTTTTACTGCCGCAGCCGTAACACCAGCTCAGATCCTCGGGATAATATTCTTGAAACGCCTTGTCGGGCATAAATTCATCCTCCTGAAAATCAAAAAGCCTTGTTTCAGTAAAAAAGAGAGTTACCGAAACAAGGCTTTTTATGATTATAAAATACAGCGGATTGGCTATACTTCCAGCCAGGAATCGGAATAAAGAATATGTCCCAGAATAACCTTGGCGGTTTTGACATAATCCTGCAGCTCCTTGGTGTCGGCCTGCGGCTCCTCGCCGTCCATGACCGCCAGAACCACGTCCCGGATGTCCTGGCGATTGCCCTTGGCGATATCGGTCAGCTTTTCGTCAAGCGGATCGGAGATAACCGAGTACATGCCATATCTTTCCAGCATGATCATGTATGTCTGATTGAGAATCGGACGCAGATGGGCCGGAGGACCATTGGAAATATTTGACAGGCCGCAGGTACTTTTGCAGCCGGGCGCGATATCACCGATCATCATCTGGAAATTCAACAGGCTCATGAGCTGGTCCTGCTGCACGTTGACCGGGGTAACAATGCCGTCAAACCATATTTTTTCATTACTCAGACCGGCCTCATTGGCAACCATCATCAATTCCACCGCCAGAGCCGCCCGCTCATTCTCGTCCCGGGGCAGACCTTCCGGACCCCACATGAGCCCGATAAAATCAGCATTATACTCCGCCGCCAGGGGAATCATTTTTTCGTATCGTTCCGGGCGGGCCATAATGGAATTGATCAGCGGCGGCTGTTCAGTTTCCTTATAAACCTTCAAACCGGCTTCGATGGCATCAATATTGGAAGTATCCAGGGCCAGGGGCAGATCAACCACCTCCTGAACCGTCTGGACCACCCAGGGCATCAAATCATGGCCGTCTTTTTTGGCCGGACCCAGGTTAATATCGATATAATCCATGCCTCTTGCCTTCTGATCCAGCGCCTCTTCCTGAATCGGCTTGGGATCACGTTCTTTGTAAGCCTGGCCGATTTTCTTGGAAATAACGTTCAAGCTTTCACCGATAAGTATCATAATCATTCTTCCTTGGTTGGTTATTTTAGGGGGATCCGGACGCTCCAACCTGACCGCCCGGATATCTCCTTAGCCTTATTTTTTTGATTTTTCTTTAAGAAGCGCGGGCAGATGTGGGGCCTCCCGGGGTCCGACCGTGATGGTCCAGTCCGGCAGTTCCTCTTCCACTTCACCGGTAATTGCCGCCGCGTAACCGGGGATGATCAGTTCGGTGGTTTTAGCTTTATCCATTATGCCGCATTTTTTGACAAAAGCACCCACGTCATCACCGGCGAATTTACCCGCCGCCCAGGCCGTCAAAACGGACAGACCTTCGGAATCCTTGATCAGCAACCAGGTCGGAACCTTGCTGTTTTCAATTTCACCGGCCACAATAAAATAGGTCAGAGCGAAATTGGTAGTCACCACGATGGGGGAATTTTCATCGGGATTATTGATCTCGTATATACCCTCGACTACCGTCATGGGTCGCTGCGGATCCGTAAAGATATTCAACCGTTCCAGCAGGAGCGGGAAAAGGCTCTCTCCGGTAAAATCGGACATTACCACGATGCCACCGTACTTGGCGACAAACATGGCCCCGACCATGGTTTCCACGTCGAGGTTGGAGGCCATTTCACAGGGGAAGGTAATGGTGGTAAAACCCAAAGACTTGTTCTGATCTTTCAGGGCAGCCCGGCGCATGGCAATCTGATCTTCCAGGGCCTGTTTGACTTCCCGGGAACCGGGGTCAAGCACGATCTCCTTAAGCCCCATTTCCATCAGTTTGTCGGTCAATCCTATCAGGCCTTCCACGGAATCAGCCTTGACCGCCAGGGGCAGATCAGCATCCAGGGCCATCTTGCCGAATTCCTCCAGGTTGTCCTGGTTGGCGCCATACATGAGCGGTCTCTTAAAGGCGCAGGCATCAACACCGGCCTTCATCACGTCCGCCTTTTCAGACATAAGAATGACGTTGAATTCGGATGTTTCCGCGATGGTCTTGGCGGCGGCGGCAAAGGCCTTGGCGTCGCCGGTATCCTTGACCGCTACCATTTCGGGGCGCAGATTAAAGCCAACCCGTTCGAACTGCATGGCGTTCCAGGCTTTCAACTTGGCTTCCAGGTCCTTCTGGGCGATATCCGCATTGACCAGGACGGCCAGAACAGTGGGGTTGTAAAAAGTTTTTTCATGACGGTACATGACGGTTTCCCCGCCAGCAGTACGGGCACGAACGCCCTTACCGAGCTTGACAGGCCGGATCGGAGGCGCGGCCGCTTCTGCCAGCTGTTCCCTGGCTTCATCCGATACGTAGGGGCAACTGTCCAGCTCCGCCTTACCTGCTGCCAGGTTCATGGCAAACGCCAGGCATGTCGGTGATCCACACTCCTTGCAGTTGGTCTGCGGCAGGAGTTTGAAAATCTGAATTCCGGTTAATGCCATTATTCTCTCTCCTTATTATATGAATTTGAATGTTTAATTATCTCAATACCCGTCAAAATCAGGCGCGATCGGCTGCCTGGTTTGCATGTTTCCGGTAACCGGCCGCGCCTGAATCCAGGTAATTGGTTTACATCAGCGGATCCATGGACAGAGCCGGATGACCTTTTTCCTCCAGGAAGGGACGAATTTCCTCTTCCGTGACACCAACGGTTTCATCGGCGATCATGTCATACAGATCCGGCACTCCCAGTACTTTACCCCGGGCGTCCAGTCGCTCTTTAAGCTCTTCTTTAAGCATCTTGGGCATCCAGACCATCCGCAGCAGACCGCCTTCGTCCATATCACTGGGCCCGTCGCCCCGGATGAACTTGTTTTGAGTAACGTTGAACTTGGAATGACCGACAAACCCGGGTGAAGTGGCGCCGCCGCCCATGACACCGGCCAGGGTGGTAAACTTCATACCACAGGGCGTTTCCCCGGTATATTCACGGTTAACCGTCATGACCCCGTTCAGATTGGGCAGAGTGGCGGCGATACATTCGCAGCAGCCGCAGGTGGTCATGGGATCATGGACTATGGAGTAGAAGTTATAATGGGTCACCGCCCCGCGGGAGGCCTTATAAACAAAATCATTGACCCCTTTCCACTGTCCCAGCCTCGGATCCAGGCATTCGCCCTTTTCAATGGGCTGGTTCGGTCCGGTGGGATTGATTTCGTAGGAGGCTTTGCAATCCATCCAGTTGTAAGCGCCGCAGAGACCGGTCCGCTCCGGGCTGACTGAACAGACGTGGTTGGGAGCAAAGGATTGACAGAGGGTACAAGAGTAGAAGGTCTCCACGTCCTCGTCGGTCATCTTGTCGACCCGTTCGTCCCGCTGTTTATATTCCGCCCGGGCGGTCTTGGTCAGCTGATCCACGTCTTTTTTGTCGGTGTACAGCGTCACCTGGACCTTGTCCAGAATCTTGCCGAAATCCTGATGCATTTTGGCGTGCAGCACCACCCCGATATCCTTCAGGGTAAACCCTTTTTCCACGGCGGATTTGCTGACCCGGACCCAGGAGATGTCGCGCTGCCCGATATGCATGACGCCCTGGATATAATTGATCAGATGATGTATCTGCCGTTCCAGAATAGGCTCGAAATCGGTCTGAAATTCCCGGCCGGCGATCTGGACGAAAATTCCCAGGGGAAGAGTATCTCCCTCGTTAAGATCCGGGATATCCTTGCCAATCACCTCGACCTTGGCATCTTCAATCTCTTTCATATCGGCCGACTTGACCAGCTCGGTGCACTGGGTCTTGCCGCCGCCCATCTGGGAATGCAGATCTTTTCCGCGCACCCGCTCGCCCTCATAAGCCGGGCCGAAGGAGCAGGGAATGTCAATTTCGGAAACCGTGACCTTGAGGCCGCGGACTTCCACCGAACGCTGCACCATCTCGTCATGCGGCACGTTGGCCACCACGTGTTCGTAAGTACAGATACCGGTCGGCAGGATCTCGGGAATGTCCGTGTCCGCCAGGGTGGGAAAGCCCCAGTTGACGCAACCGGCCGCGGCCACGCCCCATTCGGTGCCGATATCGCCCAAGGCGTTGACAAAGGCGAAAATCCGGTTCTTGTTGTACATCAGGATCTTTTTGTAATCCCCCGGCTCCACCCCGCCAAAAGCCATGGCGGCCCGGTTGGCAAATCCCAGGGCAAATACGGCCGAGGAGATGTCCGGACCAAATGGGACTATACGGGTATTCCAGCCGATCTGCACGTCGGCTTCGATGAGCTGATCAATCAGGGTGGTGCCGTTGTGATTGGCCGCGCAGAATATATACAGGTTCCGTTTCTGGTAATCCTCCACGATCATCTTGGCGATTTCCGGATTCGGCGCCGCCCCGACCATGGCCGCGAAACCGGGAGCGGAACCGTCCACGAATTCCACGCCGCGTTTTCGCAGGATAACGTCATCAGCCGGACCGACCCATTTCTTGCCGTTCTCCAGGTCCGGATCTTCTTCTGCAATGTAGAAATCCGGCTCTTTGACAATCCGCAGGGCTTCCTTGATCTCGTAGGCCAGAATAGCGGCCATGCCGGCGTCCAGAAGCGGGCCCAGGTAGGGCAGGTAATTCTTGCCCTTAACGTGAGGCGGCAGCAGGCCGCGGGCAAAGGCCAGCGGTTTCTGTAAATCTTCCAGGGTTTCCACCTTCATGCCCAGCAAAGAATAAATCACCGGCAGATAATACCCGGTGTTGGGAAATTCCACCTTGGTATCCGCACTCATGGACTCAAGGGTGTTTCTCAACTCACCCTCGACCTGGGATACGACTTTATAGCCACCCTGAATGGCAGCAAACGCTATTAACTTAGACATATCTTTCCTCCTTCGTTGAGGATTTTTCAGTTTTCATCTTTCGGAACATGGACCTTAGCCTTCCAGGGCCTGCCTGTCGGCCATATCCATAAGGACGCGCTCGCGGGCCTTGTCAATGCCCAGGGCCTGCCGTTTTTTGTCAATATGCGCGATCATCTTCTGGGCATGCTTGATGGGGTCGACTTCCAGGTCCCACATGCCGCCGTAAAGTTTTTCGAACTCCTTGAATATATAATCCTGGAATACCGGGGCGCCGGATACCGGCAGGGTTACCCCGAAGACGGTATAGACACCGGAAACGACAAAGTAATGGCCGATGCTGATAGCCTTTTCACTCATCCATTCCGGGGCGCTGCCGGCCACCGGCAGATCGGAGATGTCTTCTCCAAGGCCGCCGGCCTTAACCATTTCAGTAGCCGCCAGCAGAATGCGGCTGTTGTCGACACAGGAGCCGACATGCAGTACCGGCGGAATTCCCACCGTCTCGCACACCTCGGCCAGTCCCGGTCCGCAGTAGACCAGGCCCGATTCAGGCGTCAGCAGCCCTTCCATGGCACAGGCAATGGCGTTACAGCCGGTGGTCAGTACCAGGACGTCATTTTTCAACAGTTCTTTAACGACCTCGACATGGCCTTCGTTGTGACGGGTACGGGCATTGTTGCAGCCGACCACCCCGGCCACGCCGCGGATGCGGCCATTAATGATATTGTCATTCAGGGTATAATAGGTGCCGCGGAAAGTTCCGCCCAGGTGATAGTTGATGGATTCCACGCCGAAACCGGCCACCTGGGTGGCTTTCTGCTTGGGAATCATCACCTCGGCTCTTCTGTTTTCAAAGTTATCAATGGCCAGCTTGACAATCTTCTTGGCATCGTCCAGCGCTGAATGCTCGTCAAATTCAATATGCTCAACGCTGTCCTGTTCCATCATGGCCAGGGGATGCGTGGTGATCAGTTTGGTGTGAAAACATTCGGCCACGTTGGCCAGGTTCTGGAAGATACACTGAATATCCACTACCATGGCGTCACAGGCACCGGTGATAATGGCCAGTTCCTGCTGCAGGAAAGTGGCTGCCGTGGGAATACCGTGCCGTTCCAGCAGTTCGTTGGCTGTACAGCAGATACCGCCCAGCTGGATGCCCTTGGCGCCTTTCTTCCTGGCGTACTCGAGCATCTCCTCGGACTGGGCCACGGCCACGATGATTTCCGACAGAACCGGCTCATGACCGTGCACGATCAGGTTGACATGGTCTTCTTTCATGATGCCGAGGTTGGCCTCGCCCACCACCGGGTAGGGGGTACCGAAGATAATATCCTGCAGATCGGTGGCCAGCATGGAACCGCCCCAGCCGTCGGCGATGGCCGCCCGGGTGCCCTGGCGCATCAGGTTGCGGTAGTCCTGGTCCACGCCGATATGCGTCCGATGCATAATTTCCACGATTTCCCGGTCGATGTTGCGGGGAATAACCCCCTGCTTCTCCCACTTTTCATAGCGGACAGCAGGAGCCCGTTTGGCGTAGGTCAGTTCGCCGTCGGCCTTGCCCCATTCCGCCAGGGCTTTTTCAGCCGTTTCCAGGGTGATCTCGTCAATGTCGCGATCCTGGACCTCGCCGTCAACTTCCACCGTTGTCGGCACGCCCAGTTCTTCGGCAACCGCCCTGAGTTTAAGGGGGTCTTTGACCATGTAGTCATGGGTTTCTTTCCTGGCGACCGCCATGAAGGTTTCGGCCACGCACCGGCCATGATCGGAATGTGCGGCCGCACCGCCGGCGATCATGCGGATGAAATTTCGTGCGGCAATAGTGTTGGGAGTAGCCCCGCACAGGCCTTTTCTTTCATCTTTCCCCTCAATGCCGCTCTTGGGCAGAGGGAGGCGGCAGGGGCCCATGCCGCAATTCTTGCAGCAGGTACCCTGGGCACCGATATTACAGGGCTTCATGTTTTCGGCCCGGTCAAACACGGTTTCCACCCCGAGCTCTTGCGCCCTTCGAATCAATTGCTGGCTGGCCTGATCAATGGTCGCCTTGACAGGATCGGCCAACTTCGGTCCTTTTGCCGCAGCTTTTTTTTCTGCTTCTGCATTCATTAGAGATTCCTCCTCATATTATTTTCCATATCTATATTGCTTGGACACAGGATCGTATCACCACGTCCGGGCTGATTAGACCCGCTTGTGGGCCCGGTTCAGAAAATCCAGAATCTTGTCCAGTTCGGATTTCTGTTCTTCAGCCGGGGTAACGTCGATCATGGATTTTTTGGTTTCTTCCCGCTTGGCGGCCAGCTTTTCTCTTTCCTTAACGCGCTTGGCTCTCAGGGCTTTCAGTTCTTCGTCCCGTTTCTGACGCTCTTCAGCAGCTTTCTTGGCTTTTTCCTCGGCCTCGCGCTTGGCTTTTTCCTCGGCTTCGCGTTTGGCTTTCTCCTCGGCTTCGGCTTTGGCCTTGGCGTCGGCTTCGGCTTTGGCCTTGGCATCCGCCTCGGCTTTGGCCTTGGCTTCGGTATCGGCCTGGACCTGGGCCGCGGCATCTACCGGAGCCGCCTCTTCGGCCGGCACGGCTTTTTCTTCCTTGGCAGCCGGGGCTTCTTGCTTGGCCGCCGCCTTCTTGGGTGCCGCCTTCTTGGCCGCCGCCTTCTTGGGAGCCGCTTTCTTGGCGGCCGCTTTCTTGGGGGCGGCTTTCTTTTTCTCTTCTTCGATGGTCAGATCCGGTTTGGGTGCCATGGCGGCATAATCCGGCTTCTGCTCATCCAGCAGCTTGCTGATGCCGTCCAAATCATCAATCTTGCCGCCGTCCACCAGCCGATCAATAAAGGCCCGGACCATGCGGGCGGTTTCCGGATGACGGATAAACAGAATATCACTGCCCGCCATCAGATAGGTGACCGCGCCCACGGCTTCCATGAGGATGGCCCGTCTTTCCGGATCGCCCAGTTCGGGAGCTTCCTCAAAGGGCTGCTTGGCTTCCTTGCATTTCCAGACTTCATTACCAAGATTATTGACGATGGGGAATTGAAGCTTATCGTCACCCTGGGCCATGGCTGCCATTCGCAGGCGTTCCATAACCGAATAGGAATATTCCATGCCGTATCCGAGACCACCGGTAGTAGGATCAATAACCACCCGGTCCATGGGCATACCAAGATTTTCCAGGAGAATGTTGACCTGCTTGGCCAGGTTGACGTCAATCGGAGAAGAAGAGACAATGGCGTGACCATATCCCATGGCGGCGGCGCCAATACCCTTGTGATTCTTTTCTTCCACCGGCCCCAGGGTCAACTGAACATCCTGGCAATCCTCGGCGATCTTCTTGAAGACTTCCTCATCCTTTTCAACATTGGTGGTGCCCCACAAAATCAAGGGCACGTCCACGGCCGCCAGTACCTTTTTAACCGTGGCAACCACATCGGCGGCGCTGGCGTTAACCGTGTTGGGATCGGTGCTCTTCAATTGTACCACCAGTAACTCGGCGCCAAAGTCATTAACGCATTTCTTGGCCCAGGCAGCAGGATCGGACAAAACATCTTTAAAAGGCGCTCTGGCCCATTCCGGCCAGTCATCCGGCTCCATGTCCCAGATTTCCATGGCTACCTTCGGTTTATTCGGCATCTCACCTTCAAATAAACAAAAGGGATAGCTTGTTTCACCGCCAACTTTTACCGCTTTGTCGCCTGTGCCAATAGAAATCTCTTTTATGCTGCCGGCATAGGATTCTTTTGCGATTTGAAAACCCACAGCAACCTCCTTAACAAAAAATTTTCTAATTTACGGGCTGTCGCCTCGGCATACGCGCGTTGAATTCTGCCAACGATCGTCTGTCGGCCCAGCCTTCCATAACCCGATATATATTAAACACACCTACTGTGCCAAATACCCTGCTAAAAAAACAATAAAATCAAATAATTACCAAAACACATCCGCGACCATATGATAAAAAAATAGTATTTTACATCTATATTAATAGCATGTCAACAACTTTGGCCCGGAAAAAAAATCCCGGTATGGGCAAGCCTTTCCGGATCAGGGTCCGGGGTGATGATCAACCGGAATCGGAAAGGTTTTACCGGTCCCGGCCCTGTCCGTGGTGACAACATATTGTAATTTCTTGTTTTCCCACGAGGAGACCAAGCATTAAACCGGTATAACATAAAAAAAGGGAAGCCCGCCTGTCAGCGCGAACTTCCCCGTCAAAAGATTCCGGTCATGCCCGGAGAGAGACCCGCTTTACGCCGGCCTGTCCCCGGGATAATATCCCCGGACCGTTTTTACTTGCCCATGGTCTTGAAGGAACCGTCCACAATCTCCGGTTCAGGTTTGTAAATATCAAGGCCATAACGTTCATGCAGCTTGTTCAGCGCGTCCGTCAGCTGCTGAGGATCGATCCCGGCGGTCAGGGCGAAGGGGCCGGCAAAGGCTCTCATGCCGTGGACCATGGCCTGGTCGATATCTTCCACCGACTCGGCGATATTTTCCTTAAAAACCCGGACAGCTTCGTTTATCTGAATGGCCAGAAACTCCATCGGGGTAATTTCCGAGGACTGTTCGGAGGTATCGATCTGGGCCTTGCCGTTCTCCCACTTGTAAATGCCCTGGCCGGTTTTCATGCCCAGGTTGCCCTTATCCATCAGATCCTGCAGGGTCTTGCCGGGAGTAAAATCCTTGGACAGGGTTTCGGCATAGTATTTAAGGGTATGATAAAAAACGTCGATGCCGACGTAATCGGCCAGTTCAAAGGGCCCCATGGGCATGCCGGTCTGTTTCATGCCGGCGTCGATCAAATCCGGCTTGATCTTGCCTTCGTCCAGAACCGCGTTGATCAGGGCCTGGTTAGGCGCGCCGATGCGGTTGACGATGAATCCCGGCGAGTCTTTCAGGACCTTGACGGGAATTTTTTTGATCTTCTGCGAAAGTTCGCACAACAGGTCCACGTTTTCATCGGTGGTTTTGGCGCCGTAAATCACCTCAACCAGCTTCATGACCGGCACGGGGTTGAAAAAGTGCATGCCCAGGAAGCGCTCCGGATTTTTAGCCGCCGTGGCGATTTCAGTAATGCTCATGGTGGAGGTATTGGAGGCCAGCAGAGCGTCCGCCGGGGCCGCTTCCGAAATTTCCGCAAAAACCTTCTTCTTCAGATCCATGACTTCCGGAACCGCCTCAATAACCACCTGAGCGTCGGCCACGGCTTCAGAGTTGCTGAGGGAAGTGGACAGGTTTCCGAGCACCTTATCCTTATCTTCGGCGGAAAGCTTGCCTTTACCGACAAGAAAATCCAGGCTTTCGTTGATGGTGGCCATACCCTTGTCAATAAACTCCTGCTTGATATCCACCATGGTCACCTGCAACCCGGCCATGGCGCACATCTGGGCGATGCCATTGCCCATGGCTCCGGAACCGATCACCGCGACTTTCTTGATATCATCCAGTTTCATGAGATCCTCCTCCAAATAAATTTAGTTGTGGTGGCCTGCCTTCTCCACCTGTTGGCAGTATAATTCTGACAGCAATTATACTTTTGCCGAAAAGTTTTCCCTTCTTACTTAAGCTCTTTTCGGCTCAAGTTCAAGATATTTCTGGCCACGATAAGATGCTGAATCTGACCGGTGCCTTCGAAGATGTCCAGAATCTTGCTGTCCCGCATCCATTTTTCGGCCAGGTATTCCCGGGAAAATCCCAGGGGGCCCAGCAATTCGCAGCATTTCTGCGTGATCAGGGTGCCGTACCGGCCGGCCTTGGCCTTGGACATGGAGGCTTCCAGGTTGTTGAACATGTCGTTATCAGCCATCCAGGCCGCCCGCAGGGTCAGCAGCCGCATGGCTTCCAGGTGGGCTTCCATCCAGTAGAACTCTTTTTCCAGACTGGTGAGGCTGTTGGGGTTCTTCTGATAATCCAGGGCAAACCCCGCTTCGGTCAGTTTTTCCCGGGTGAAATCAATGGCCGCGGCCGCCACCCCGTTGGACATGGCCGCCACCATGGGGCGGGTATTGTCAAAAGTTTTCATGACACCCTTAAAACCCTCGGTGCCTGACTTGACCTCCTCGCTGCCGAGAAGATTTTCCCGGGGAATGCGGCAGTTGTTCAGAACAAAGGTACCGGTATCCGAGGCCCGGATGCCCAGCTTGTGCTCCAGGTGCTCCAGCTTGAAACCGGGCCGGTCTTTTTCCACGATAAAAGATTTTATGCCGCCCTTACCGGCTTCCTTGTCTATGGTCGCCCAGACCACTACCACGTCACAGCGGTCGGCACAGGTCACGAAAATTTTTTCTCCGTTTAAAACCCATTCATCCCCATCCAGTTCCGCCGTGGTGGAGATGGAGCCGGAGTCAGAGCCGGATTCCGGTTCGGTAATGGCCATGGCGGCCCATTTATCCCCGAATTTTTCCATCTGCTCTTCGGTGGCCACGGCCGCGATGGCGGCGTTTCCCAGGCCCTGGCCGGGAATCGTCAGCAGCAGGCCGACATCACCGTAACACATCTGCTCCACCGTCACGATGGTGGCAATATTGCTGGTGGTATCCGAGGCTTCCTTTTTCTTTTTATCACCGTCTTTTTTCTTTTTTTTGCCGCCGCCCATGGCGCCGCCCATGCCGCGGAAGGCGTCCAGTTCCTTGGGATATTCATGCTCGGCTTCATCATATTTTCTGGCGATGGGCCGCAGCATGCCCACGGCCACGCCCTGCATGCTGCTTCGGATCTGTTCCAGTTTTTCTGAGTATTCAAGGTCTAACATTGGCCTCTCCTTATTTATATGCGTGTTGTAAAAAAATCATCGTAGCAAACTTTTTTTCATCAGGATAAAACCGCCGATCAGACCGTGGCCAGCGCTTCCAGGTTGGCAATGGCCCGGGCGTTCCGGTAATACCGTTCCACCGGATATTCCCTGATATAACCATGACCGCCCATGATCTGGACGCCGTAGTCGGCCAGTTTCATGGCCATTTCACCGGCGTACATCTTGGCCAGATAGGATTCCCGGGCGGCGTCTTGACCGGCCTCGAGCCGGGAAGCCGCCTTCCAGGTCATCAGCCGCATGGCCTCAACCTCGTAGGCCATCTCCGCCAGCATAAACGCGATGGATTGCCGGTAAGCGATGGGTTCGCCGAACTGCTCCCGGGTCTTGGCGTATTCCCGGGCAAATTCATAGGAAGCGTTGATCATGCCGGTGGCGATGGCCGCCATGGCCACCCGCGACCGCTGCAGCAGGCTGGCATAATCACAGCCATCCGCCCCGCCGAGCTTGTCATCCGCCGGTACTTCACAATTTTCCAGGACCACCGGAAACATTTCCAGGGCGTAACAGCCCAGGGTCTTTTCCCGATCACCGATGGTCAGGCCGGGATTGTCGGCGGCCACGATGAACAATTCGTTCCGGCCGTTTTCCGAAGCAGCCACCAGAATGTGAGAGGCTTTGTCCGCCAGGGGCACAAAGGCTTTGCGGCCGTTAAGCACATAGGCCTGGCCTTTTTTTTCGGCCGTGGTTTTCAGCTCGGTGGCGTCAAATCCGAAATGCGGTTCATTCAGCGCCAGGGTACAGGGCGCGAAGGTCTCTTTACAAAAGAGCGGCAGGTACTTTTCCTTCTGGGCCTCGGTTCCCATTCTGGATACGGGATTAATAAACAGGGACGGAGCGGTTACGGCAATGGCAAAAGCCATGTCACCATAGGCCAGTTCTTCCAGAACTATCGATGTTTCCAGCGGTGAATCATCCATGCCGAAGCCGCCGTAACACTCTTCCACCGAAGAGACCGAAACACCCAGATCCCAGGCTTTCCGGATGGATTCCTCCGGGATCTGGCCGTTTTCATCCATGTCATGCGCGTTTTCAGTCACCAGGTCCTTGACCAGCTTAGCGACCTCTTTTTTTACCATTTTCTGCTGTTTTGACATCGCGAAGTTAAGCATACGCCGCCTCCCACTTCATTAAAATTATTATTAAATTGTTTCCACACCCAGGTTCGGGACAAACAATCGTCAAACAAGAAAACTGACATGTCAGTTCACTATTATAAAAATCTGTGCCTCATGTCAACCCTTTTTCATAAGTAAACTAGTTTCCATCCAT
>JBKHHL010000190.1:0-4314 GCA_046539175.1 Desulfosudaceae bacterium | reverse complement strand
CCAGATTGAGGGCTACACCTTCATCTAAAATGTGCGAAAAATAGTGTACGTTATCGGCCGCAGGATAGGCCGCCGTGCTGCCGGGAAGGTCACGGGCAGGTTATTGGGGAAGCTGTTTAAGTGAGTACGTAAACATTTCACCAGACCGCCCTGGGTGACCCTGGGGCGGTTTTTTGTTTCCTGCCGTCTCCGAGGCCGCGAGAAGCCCACAGAGCAACGATCTTTTTTTTAAAGGGGCAATGCCCTTGCCTACCTCGAACCCTAAAAAAAGCCCCTCCTATGTGACCGGCTGCCTCCCAGGTGGCCGGGAAAGTCACTCCGAACTAAATCAGCCTTTTTTTCGATAAAAATTTTCTGCTGCTTACACTGTGCTTACATTTTGAAGATCACTTTCCTTTAAAAATCCCTTGTTTCCTATAAAACCTTAATTTATGGTGCCTGGGGCGAGAATCGAACTCGCACGAGGTCAAGCCTCAAGGGATTTTAAGTCCCTTGTGTCTACCTATTCCACCACCCAGGCACGGGGATTGATGCGTATATATTAAACAGGCGCGGACAGCCCTGAAAAAAATATTTATTATAATCGTTTCTTAACTACAACCGGCCTGAAATACAATTACGAAAACTCTATACCGAAAGCAGACCCCAAAAGCAAGTTCTTTTCTGTTCAATAACGAAGCCGTCAAAGCTAAAAAGGGTTATCAGTCAACCACCGGCTCTGAAAGGGCTTCAGGTGAATATCTCCGGCCTTCAGGAAATCTCCGGAAATCAAATCATACGACAGGGAGCCGGCTCCCTCCGGCCGGGCCAGGGCGATCTCCCGGCCGGTGACATTGGTCAGGGCCAGGATGGTCTGCCGGTCAGCGGTTCTGGTGACGCCGAACACCGCCGGCGGGAAATCTTCCACCGTGAAAGCCGCCCGGGGATGAAAGGCCGGCTGTCGCCGGCGAATACGCAGCAGATCGGCATACCCCGTGAAGATAGCCTGCCGCGGGGAACCGGGCCTGGCCAGTTCTGCCAGGACCCGATCAAGCTCCAGGGGCTCGCGGTTGATGGTCCGGGCCCGGCCGGTCTGCCGGACACCCTCGGTCCAGTTGCGGGACCCCAGCAAACTGTGGATGTAAACCCCGGGAACACCCGGAAACACCAGCTGGATGGCCTGGGAGGCCAGGAAAGCGGCCGCCCGGCCGGCGGCGCCATCCCCGGCGCCACCGATGGCGTCAACGTAGGTGATGTTCAGTTCATAAGGCGTTTCCGAGCCGTCGGAATTTTTTTTGCAGGAGACATCACCGCCCTTGGCCCGGGTCCACCGGACCAGGCGGGCGATCTCTTCTGCCGGCAGAACGCCTTCCAGCGGCCGCACCCCGATACCGTCATGGGAGGCCGTGAAATTAAAATAAGTCGTCCCGGCGGCAGGGATCTCCAGATCTTTCGCCCAGCGCGCCAGGGCCGTGGCCTCGCCCTTGACGAAAGTATGCAGCAGCAGCGGCGGCAGGGTAAAATTGTAGACCATCTGGGCCTCGTCCCGGCCGTTACCGAAATAACTGATATTTTCAGAATGGGGCACGTTGGTTTCGGTAATAATGACGGTGTCCGGGGCGACCCGGTCCAGCACGGCCCGGAACAGGCGGACCATCTCATGGGTCTGCACGCAGTGAATGCATGTGGTTTCGGTTTCCTTCCAGAGATAGGCGATGGCGTCCAGGCGGATCAGGGCGGCACCCTGCCGGACGTAAAAGAGCAGCACATCCAGCATCTTTTCCAGAACATCAAGACTTTTGTAATTCAAATCGATCTGGTCAGCGGAAAAGGTGGTCCAGACATGAACGGTTTTTCCGTCTGCCCTGGTAAAAGCGGTCAGCAGTGGCGTGACCCGGGGACGGACAACGTGGTCCAGATCCAGGGACGGATCGACCTCCAGGGCCAGCTCTTTAAATCCATCTTCGCCGTGCAGGTAGCGGCAAAACCAGTCACTCCGGGCCGAGATATGATTCAGAACCAGGTCCACCATGAGATCAAAATCCCGGCTCAGCCGGTTGATATCATCCCAGCTCCCCAGCTCGGGATTGACCGCCTTGAAATCGATAACGGAAAAACCATCGTCCGAAGAGTAGGGGAAAAAAGGAAGAATATGAATGGCCGCAAAAAGATCCGCCAAGTGCTGGCGGGCGAAATCGCCCAGGGTCGCCAGGGGTTTTTGACCGGGCCGGTTGAGGGAGTTGCCGTAAGTGATCAGCACGACATCATCCTGGCTGACAAAAGATTCCCGCCGGCTGGCCTGAACCGGGAAACCGTCCAGCAAGGATTTGATCCGGGCCAGGGCTTCCCGCCCGCGCGCCGGTCCGTATATCAGCTCCAGGATCGACTTGATCCGGGCCAAATTCCGTTCATCCGTTTGAGCCTCTTTATCATCGGGCATATCAGGCTGTTTCTCCCTGCCGCCAATCCGGCCTGTTAAGATATTTCCTGTTGATTTTACACCAGTTCTTGATTAAGGTAAACGGCAATAAATTCTTTTATATTATAATTACCATAAAATGGAAGGGACAACAGAGCAGGAGCGGCAACATGAAAGAAAGAGAGCACTGGAAGAACCGGTCGATCTTCATCATGGCGGCGGTAGGATCGGCCATCGGCCTGGGGAACATGTGGCGTTTCCCTTATGTCGCCGCCCAGAACGGGGGCGGGGCCTTTCTGATTCCCTTTTTCATCGCCCTGCTTACCGCCGGCATCCCCCTGATGATAATCGAATACGGCCTGGGTATCCGCACCCAGGGATCAGCCCACATCGCCCTGGGAAAAATAAAAAAGCCCCTGCGCTTTGTGGGCTGGTTCGCTGTTCTCAGCGCCCTGTTCATCAATATCTATTACTGCATGATCCTGGGCTGGACCTGGAACTTTCTGCTCGACATTACCAATATCAGCCAGTGGGGAGCGGACATCGCCACCAGCCAGGAACATTTCAAAACCGACATCCTTCGCAGTTCCGGCGGCCCCTGGCAATTTGAAACCCTGCACTGGCACCTTTTGCTGGGATTGCTGGTCACCTGGATAGTCATCTGGGCCATCATTAAAAGCGGTCTGACCAGCATCGGTAAAATTCTGCTGTTCACGGTGCCCTTTCCCGTTATCCTGGTGCTGCTGCTCCTGGTCCGGGGGGTAACCCTGGAGGGCAGCTCCGAGGGGCTGAACTATTACCTGGCGCCGGACTGGCGCCAACTGGCCAACCCCCAGGTCTGGCTGGCGGCCTACGGCCAGATTTTCTTTTCCCTGTCACTGGGGTTCGGCACCATGATCGCCTACTCCTCGTTCATGCCCCGGGATACCGAGCTGCCCAATTCCGCGGCCATCACCTCTTTTGCCAACTGCTGCTTCAGTTTTCTGGCCGGCCTGGCCGTGTTCAGCGTGCTGGGATACTTTGCCGTGGCCACCAACACCCCCATGGCGGAAGTGGCCGAAGCCAGCGGTCCCGGCCTGGCTTTTGTCGTCTATCCGGCCGCCCTGGCCAAGCTGCCGGTCTGGGTTAATTTTTTCGGATTGCTCTTCTTTGTGGTGCTGCTGCTGCTGGGAGTTGATTCGGCCTTCAGCCTGCTGGAAACGGTCAGCGCCGCCCTGGCGGACAAGTTCGACTTTTCCCGGCCCGTGGCCACCACCATCACGGCGGTCTTCAGTTTTCTGGCCGGCCTGCCCCTGGCCACCAGCGCCGGCCTCTACTGGCTGGACATCATCGATCATTTCCTGATGGCCTATGTCATCACCCTGGTGGCCATCCTGGAATGCGTCGCCGTGGGCTGGATTTTCGGCGCTCGGCGTTTTACCGAAGAAGTCAACCGGACCGCCGAAATCAAAGTCGGCCCCATCTTTACCATCCTGATAAAATTTTTTACCCCGCTGGTGCTGGGGGCTACCCTGGTCATCTCCTTTATCAAGGAGATCCGCGTCCCCTATGGCGATTATCCCTTATCAGCCGTGCTTGTGATCGGGGTGGGGGTGATCGTGGTCATTACCGCCATCGCCACCCTGTTAACAGTGTCGAAAACCGCCAATGATAAAGCTTATGATATTGTCTGATCCTGATCAAGGAACTGAACGGGAGGTGCTTTAATGGAATACACCGCCATCATCATGCTGATCGCCGGTTTGGCGCTGCTTTACGGCGGACTGGCCTGGTGCATCGGCATCGCCTGGTATCACAATCGCCAGCTCGACCAGGACAAAGCCGAAGATTAATGGAAAACAAATCTTAACAAGATTTCTAGCGGAGGTGCCACATGTCACTTTACCTGGTCCGGCATGGACACAGCCTGCCCAAGG
>JBKHHL010000189.1:0-4325 GCA_046539175.1 Desulfosudaceae bacterium | reverse complement strand
CTCGCCTGTCAACTATTTACACACTTCCTACCCATTTTTTTGTCGCAGACCCTTTTCAGGAAGCCAGGGAGTGAATGGGGATATCCTCTTTAAAATTTTGCTGTTTCAGACATTCTAAGGGACCTTTGGGGACGCCCTTTATATTTTTGCATTTGCTCTTTTGCCGTGCCTGCTGATGTGGTGGGGTGACGGTTTTTTCCGGGACTGCCTGAGGAAGGAGGCCCTCCACAAGGATGTGCCCACCAAGGCCGCGCCTTTTGGGGACGTTCTTTATATTTTTACATTTGCTCTTTTGCCGTGCCTCTGCTGTGGTGAGGTGACGTTTTTTTTGCCCGACTTCTTAAGGGAAGGCGCGATTTATATTTTGAAAAAAGTTCTTGACTTAGCGTCATTGACTTTATTATGAATTAAAAATTCAAATTATACACACAAACCAAGGAGGGGATGTGTTTCACTATTTATGCGCGGTTGTGTCTTTTCTCTGGTTGGGGCTGATTCTTCTGCCGCCCCTCTACTGCCATTCTCTGGATACCATTCAAATCAAAAAAATATCATCGCATGACCAAGCCGCTGTTATCCAGACCGGAGAAGCGGATTTTTTTCTGATCCGGCCAGGGGATATCGTATCTGAACACGCCACCGTTACAGATATTCAGCCCGATAAAATTATTATCAGATATGAGGGGGATATACCGGAAACGATTATTCTGCGGGTTACCGGAGAGGGTCAAAGAATCGAGCGGTCCCGGTCCATGACGATAAACAGGTCTCCATTGTACCGCGCGCAGTCCATCCGCCCCGCTGAAGTTTCATCACAATCAGATGAAGCCGGAAAAACGTTGCCGGAAGACAAACAGCAATAAATCATTACCTGCAGTCTGACAAAATAAAAGAGGGGGGCTCTTTTGATGCATATCCTTACGATCGGTAAGGAGGTATTGTTTTATCTTTGTCTTTTTATCTCCTTTTTTCTTCTACCTCCACAGCTGTTCGCTTCCGAATATGTGGTCAACACTGTTGATCACTGCGGTGACGTCACCGTCATGGAGCTTTCCGGGGAAATGGATGTTTCCCGGGTAGACGGGTCCTATTCCGCGCCGGTCCAGGCCATATCCAATGAATTTTTTGCCAGCCATGCCGACAAGTACGATTTTCTGGTTATTTTTTCCGGTTTTGATTTTGAGATGCCGGAAACGGATAATGCCCGCGGTTTTTATTGCGGCATAAAAAACGATGTCCAGGGCATCGGAATTGAGCCCTATGACAACTCACCTTTATACGGTAGCGACTCCCGGCTCCAGGGCGCCGTGGTCATGGGATGCCTGGACGACAAGGTGACGGATGCGCTGTCACCTGAATTTTCGACTATCATGGGGACCTTGAGTCATGAATTGCTCCACCGCTGGGGCTGTTACGCAACGTTTCAGGACGAAAACAACGAGGGCAGCCAGGCATTGTTGGGCAAAAACATGGCCCATTGGAGCTTTCTCCTCGATACCGACGGCTCCCTTATGTACGGTAACCAGTGGCATGATAACGGCAATGGCACTTTTACTTCTCTTCCAGGGCACAAGTATTACAGCCCGCTTGATCTTTATCTGATGGGGCTGGTCGATAAAACCGAAGTACCCCCCATGCTGCTGATCGACAATCCGGAGATTGACCCCAAACGTCTCCCTGTTGCCGGGGAAACCATTTCGGGGACGGCGCGGACCGTGACCATAGAGGATATCATCGCCGCCGAAGGGGAGCGGATTCCCTCGGCGGAAAATGCCCAAAAACAATTCCGTATCGGGACCGTGCTGATCGTCCGGCCCGGTATGTATCAGCAGTCCCAGGTAGCCCGGATTCGAACGGTGATGAGTAACTGGGTGATGTGGTACTCGGCGCTGACCGACGGGAGAAGCCAGGTTATCCTGGATTCAACCGCCACAGCGGAGCTGCCGGAAAACCCGGGCATTGAAAATCCGGAATTCGATCCCCGGGAGGCCCCGCCGGAAATCCGGGACGGTGTCACCTGGCTGCAGCAGAAGCAGGACGAGGATGGCAGCTGGTCGGGCGAAACGGCCACCGCCAGGCGTGAAACCATCGCTGTCTTGCGACTCCTGGAACATTTTCCCGAAGCCGCGTCCAGTTACGCCGCCGGTCTGGAATGGCTGGAAACCGGAATTTCTGACAATTCAGATAATCTGGCCGGAACCGTGGAGGTCCTGGCCAGGTCCAACGAGTCCGGCCCGGATCTGCTGGATGAGCTGGTGACAGAGCTTCTCGCCCGCCAGAATGACGACGGCGGCTGGGGCGCCGACCGGAAAAAATACAAAAGCAATCCCCTGGATACGGCCTGCGTGCTGGTGGCATTGGCCGCGGCCGGGGAGGATGACGACAGTGTCGTTTCTCCGGCTGTCGATTACCTGGTGGCCGCCCAGGACGCGGCCGGCGGCTGGAAGTGTGAAGCATATGAAGATGATATCCGGACCACCACCCTGGCGCTGCGAGCCCTGTTCGCTTTCCAGAACATGGAGGTGCCGGCCGAGGTCCGGGAAAAAGGACTGGCCTGGCTCTACGGGAAACAGAACCCGGACGGCGGTTTTGGCAACAGCGCCAGCACCGTTGAAGACACTGCCCTGGCAGTAACGGCCATGCAGCCGTTAAGCGCGGATCCCGCCGGCATGAGCGCCGCCCAGGAGTATCTCCGCGGTTTCCAGGGGGCAGACGGCAGCTGGTATGATGACACCTACCAGACCGCCCTGGCGGTGAGCGCCCTGTGGCTGACCGGCCACAAGGCGGATTTGTCCGTGGCCACGGAAGATGTTTCCTTCACTCCGGCTTCCATTACCTCGCTCCCCTGTGATCTCACAATTCAGGCGGAGATCCGCAATCACGGCCTGAATCCGGTTTCCGAAACAACCGTGGCCCTGTACCGGGAGGCGATTGCCGCCGGCAACAAGATCGCCGAACAGGTCATCGCCGTGGACGGCAACGCGGCCGTGCCGGTTACCTTCAGCGTGGCCGTCACCCAAGGCGGTACCCATCGTTTCTATATTCAGGTGGACGGGGAGAACCGCGTGGAAGAGTCCAATGAAAGCAATAACGCCGCCCTGAAGCTGCTTTCCACGGAAACCACTTATGATTTCGAGATTCTGGACGCGGATGTCTCGGTATCTCCGGATACGGTGGAAGTGTTGACGGCACTCACCCTGACCGCCCGGATCCGGAATAAGGGCGCGGCCACCGCTTATAATGTCCCCCTGTCCTGGTATGCCGACGGCGGAGAAATCTTTTCGACAAATGTCGACACGCTTCCGGCCGGCCAGGAAATCACCAAGGAGATCACCTGGCAGGCCGTCAAATCGGGGACCTATCCCCTGACCGCCGTTATCGATCCGGAAGATTTCTACCCGGAGGAACTATCCGAGAACAACAATTCCGGCAGCGCCGTTTTGACCGTCAGCCCGGTAAATCAGCCCAACCTGGTGGTGCGGCACACGGAGTTGACTGTCTCCCCCAATCCGTTGCTGCAGGGTGCCGCCGCCGAAATTGCCGTTCCGGTAGTCAATAATGGTTTCGCCCCGGCTGAAAATATCCAGGCCAGGGCTTATGACGGCGTGCCGGGCGAAGGGGGAACGCTGATCGGCAGGCAGACCATCGATGCCCTGCCTGCCGGTGAATCCCGGCCGGTCAACTTTTCCTGGGCCGAAGTGGCCGAGGCCGGCGAGCATCTGATCTATGTGGACGTTTCCGCTGCCGGCGCGGAGGAAATCCGGCAGGACGACAACAATGCCTTTGTCTCGGTCGACGCCCTGAGCCTGCCGGATCTGGCCGTTTCCCCCGGGGCCATTGCCGTGGAACCGCCCGTGGCCAGGGAAGGGGACCCGGTCGAGATCAGCGTGAGCGTGCAGAACGCCGGTCAACAGACGGTCCCGGATCTTGCGGTCGGGCTGTTCCAGGACGGCCGTTTGCTGGAATCCCGCCGGATCACATCTTTGCCGGGCAATTCCCAGGCACAGGCCCGATTTGTCTATGATACCACCGGCAGCCCCGGTGCCCAAGAGATCACCGTGAAAGTGGATCCGGACAACCTGGTCGCCGAGCAGTCGGAAACCAATAACACCGCCAGCCGCGCTTTCGGCGTGCAGAACGCCGATCTCTGGCTGACTGAACCGTATATTTCGCCCAATGGCGACGGTGTCAAGGATGAGACCCGCTTCTTTTTCACCCTGGATGCCCGGCAGACCGTGCGGGTGGCCGTTGTTAATGAAGATCGGCAGGAGGTCCGCACCTTCGGCGGTGAATTGTACCAGGAGGTGACCGGCGGAGATGTGATC
>JBKHHL010000051.1:0-16258 GCA_046539175.1 Desulfosudaceae bacterium | reverse complement strand
GCAGGTGACTGAAAATCCCCGTGTCGGTGGTTCGAGTCCGCCCCTCGGCACCAGTAAAAACAACAGGTTAGGGCAATCATGAAAATGATTGCCCTTTCTTGTTGGCCTTCTCTCCCCATTATCCTTCCATGATGGCCAGGATCCGCTCTACATCCACGTGGGTCTCAAAATGAGCGGCCAGACGGTCGTAATTTTCGTCTTTGACCTGGCGATGGTCGCGACGGACGATGGAATCATCAAAGGTAAGCCGGTTTTTCTCGGCCAGGGTCCGGAGAAAGTGCCCGCGAAAGGCGCCACTGTCGAACAGGCCGTGCAGGTAGGTGCCGAAAATCCGGCCCTCCGGGCTAATGGCGCCGTCTGAAACGAAACCGCCCTGATCGTTTTCCAGTTCTACCAGGGGCGCCACCCCCTCTCCCGTCCGGGTCCGGCCCATGTGAATCTCATAGCCGCTGACCGGAGAGTCAAAGAGGCGATCCCGGCCGGTGGAAAGCCGGACCTGCTTGACCTCTTCCAGGCGGGTGGATATGTCCAGCAACCCCAGGCCGGGATATTCCTTCAGATCACCCTCCAGGCCAAGCGGGTCCTCCACGAGACTGCCCAGCATCTGATAGCCGCCGCATAGTCCCACCACCATCTTGCGGTCATCGCGGATAAACTCCGCCAGGGCGTCCGGCCAGCCGGCCTTGCGCAAAGCTACCAGGTCGTGAATGACGCTCTTGCTGCCGGGAATGATCAGGGCCTGGTAGTCGGCCAGCTTTTCCGGTTTTTCCAGCCAGGTCACGGTTACCACGGGTTCCTGCTGCAGGGCCTCGATATCGGTAAAATTAGAAACATGCGGCAACCGCAGCACGGCCAGGTTGATCCGGCCGGGCCGCGGACCGGACTCGTTCTTCATGGAGGCGTCCAGGGACATACTGTCTTCGGTGTCAATGGCAAAATCCCGGTAAACCGGGACCAGACCCAGCACCGGTTTGCCGGTTTTTTCTTCCAGAAAGGCGATACCGTCATCGAACAGACGGGGATCACCCCGGAATTTATTAATGATGAAGCCCGCTACCAGGTCCCGTTCGGCTTCTGAAATCAGCTCCAGGGTGCCCACGATCTGGGCGAAAACGCCGCCCCGGTCGATATCAGCCACCAGAATGACCGGCGCTTCCAGGCTGAGGGCCAGATCAAAATTGACGACATCATGCTGCCGCAGGTTGATCTCGGCGCAGGAGCCGGCCCCTTCCATGACAATGGCCTGGTAGTCGGCGGCCAGGGTGGCAAAACTGTTGAGAATAGTCTGTTTCAGTTTGTCTTTATATCCGTAATAAGACCGGGCCGGCATGGTCTGGTGAACCTGCCCCAGCACCACCACCTGGGAACCGGTCTCACTGCATGGTTTCAGCAGGACCGGATTCATGTGGACCGAGGGAAGGCAGCCGGCGGCCTCGGCCTGGGCCGCCTGGGCGCGGCCGATCTCCCCGCCCTCCAGGGTGACATAGGCATTGTTGGACATGTTCTGGGCTTTAAAGGGCGCCACCCGGATGCCCCGGTTTCTGAGAATCCGGCAAAAGGCGGTGGCGGTGACGCTTTTACCGACATCCGAACCGGTCCCCAGAAAAATAACTTTTTGAACTTTTTTCATGTAGTGCTGTTTATCAGGTTAACCACCATCTGGCCAGATAGGATGATATTGTCGGTCGGGCTTGTGGATATGCCATATGATCAGGTCAAACTCGAATCATTAAGATTTTTTACCCGGGAACTGGCGGCCAGAATCATATAGGTAGCCGAAGCCCGGGCCACCAGATTATCCTTATCATCGGTGACCTTAATCTCTCCCAGGGCGGTATTGCGGCCCTTGTGAAGAATATGCCCCTCGGCAAAAAGAATTCCTTCGGAGAAAGAAGCCAGGTAGTTGATGCTCATGTCTATGGTCACAAAAGTTTCTTCCGGTGTGACCATGCCCACCAGAGCCATAGCCACGGCTGAATCAGCCAGTGAAAAAATGGAACCGCCATGGGCGATACCAAAGGGATGAGTCAGCTTGGGGTCAAAAGCCAGGCTCAACCTTGACCAGCCCTTCTTGATATCGACCAGTTCAATACCCAGCAGAGACCAGAAAGGAGACCGATTCTTCATGGTCTCCTCAATCAGCGCCCTGGTTTCAGAATCAAATGGTTCATAATCGGGCATGATATTCACCATCCCTGACATATCCCCGGGATTTAATGACTTTTTTAAATGAAATATCCGGGTGTTACGGTTAAAAACAATCCCTCCCGCCAAGACGGGCAGTCAGCCATCAGGAAATCAGTCCAGGTATTCCATTGATTCCTGCTTGGTCTCGGAAAGTTTCCAGTCACCGTCTCGTTTTACCAGGGTATGCACGGTAGTGGAACGATTGTGACGGTAACTGTCCGGTCCGGACAGCCGCCTGGCGACCTGAACGGTTTTGACCTTAGCCTCCTGGTCGGAAATATCAAGCACCTTGACCTCTTCTAATTCATGTTCCAGGTCGTAAATTTCAAAAATTTTAGGACAGATCATTTTCATCTTTTCATAACCGGGACTCTCCTCGTCCAGGGTGGCCAGATAGCCATCCAGATCCTCTTCCTGCAAGGCCTTGAGGTTCTCCCGGAGAACTTTCTCCACGGCCTCTTTCTCGGCCGCGTTATCCGCGCATCCGGTCATAATCGTCATGCTGATAAAGATCAGGGAAAGAATCATTGCCAATAACTTTTTCATACCTGCCCCCTTTTTTCAAAATTTTTAAGGCCTTGACCGGTTGTCATTATGGTGTCAGACAAACATCCGAACTTCCGCCGGTTCCTGAAAAAAATCCATTCTTTTCCTGATTTCCGGACCTATCATGGACAGAACGCTGTTGGTAATGGCGCCCTCATCACAGACTCGCACGCAATTAAAACACACGAGGCAATTATCACCGAAAACCGGCTTGGGGTCCAGGGTTATATTGCCGCCGGGACAATTCTCAACACATAGGCCGCATTCCGTGCAAGCCTCTTCGTCAACACCCATGGGCAGCAGCATCGGTTTCAGAACGTGGAGACCGGATTCAGCGGCCTTTTCCCGGACTTCCTGCCGTTGATAGTTCAAAACATCAACCGATATTCCCGGTGATGAATCAACCGCGGACTGTTCCAGAATTTTACCCGCGAAACGGCTGACTTCGGCCAGATCCTGATCGCCGGGACGGTTTTTGCCCGGCTGATCCTCGTCCTGCCAGAGCATGGAGTGGGCAGCCGGAACCTTTATTCCACCCAGCACGATCATGCCTTTTTCCGCCAGGACCGAAGCCATTTCGTAAAGCGTTATTCCGCTGGAGACCATACCGTAGGTGGTAAATACCGCCGCCCGCGCGCCCGGTACTTCCGGCAGTCGGGCCAGAAAATCCATAATCAACGGCAGGGCATGGTTGGCGTAAGTAGGCGACCCCACGAACAATAAATCTCCCGCCGCCAGTGACTGACACAATTCTTCCGTCTTGTCCGAGGTATTTCCGCTGGCGGCCAGATCGACCAGATTTACCTGGGCGCCCTCGGCTTCGGCTGTTTTCTTGATCGTCCCGGCTACCCGCAGAGTGGTTCCGGCCGGCGAGGCCAGCACGATCCAGACCTTCTGTTTCTTCGTCATTTTAATTACTCTTGATTTTATTAATGATTAATTGACAAAATCTATTTGATGCCAACGGTCCCCATCAACCGGTCAATCTGATTTTCAGGAGGTATTGCTCAGTACTTCACCGCACACCTGGTTTCTGCCCTGGGCCTTGCCCAGATAGAGCGCTTTGTCGGCAATATCCAGGGCCAGCAGCGGTTCATTGGCTTCGTCCGGAACACTGGTGACGCCAACGGTAATGGTTAACCGGGAAGGCGAAGTTTCCTTGACGCCTTCATTGAAATTAAACTCTTCTACTGCCCGGCGCAATTTTTCTCCGACGACAAGAGCGTCTTCTTTCCGCGTCTCAGGCAGCAGCACCAGGAACTCTTCTCCGCCATAACGGGCGACTACGTCAATCTTCCTCAGATTGTCCAAAAAAATTCCGGCCAGACTCTTCAAAGCCCGGTCTCCCCGCAAATGACCGAAAGTATCATTGTATTCCTTGAAATGATCAATGTCCACCATCAAAAGAGAGATAGTGCGGCGGTATCGCCTGGAGCGGTAGATTTCCCGTTCAAACCGTTCAAAAAAATAACGGCGGTTGTACAAACCAGTCAATTCATCCTTGCGGATCAGCTCCTGGGTCTGTTGAAAAGAGAGGGCGTTGGTAATGGCGATGGCGACATGCTCGGCGACCGCCGTGAACAGACGCATATCGGAATTTGAGAAGCCGTTAACAACCGGTTTGTGGACATTCAGAACCCCGATAATTCCCCCTTGATTATTAACCAGAGGGATCCCCAGAAAACTGCCTTCCCTGATACCGCTGTTGGGAAAATAAAAAAAATCTTCTTCCTGGCTGATGTCATTTAAAAGGAGCGGCTTACCGCCGGCAATAACCCGGCCGGCAATGCCCTCGTTTACATCCATCTCCCCGTGCATCAAGACCGATTCAGGCATACCGTGACTGGCCCTGATCTGCAACTTCTGACGCTCCTGGTCCAGAAACATCAGGCAATACTGATCAACATTAAGGGATTCACCGATCAAGCCCACCACCAGATCAAACAGGTCGCTTACCTGCAAAGAGGTGCTTAACATGCGGCTGATGTTGTACAGCGTATAAAGCTCCAGCACCCGCTCATTCAAAATGCTGTTAGTTTTTAAAAGCTTTTCATACCGGGTTTCCAGATCTTCATTACTGTCCGGTACTCCCAACTGTTCAGCCGGCACGTCATTCATCGGTTATCCCCCCGCTCGATTCTCCATCTAATCACCACCTGGATTAAAGCCTGGTTGACGATAAACAAATCAACCCTGTCAACAATAAAAACCGCCCCTTAATAATCAACCGTAATCAACCGATTGATTTAGCATCGTTTTTAAACCATACCCCCAAAGTGGCAGATTACCAGAGTTTAAAAGGATGTCAAGCAAATCCTTGTTTTGATAATCTCCTGAAAATACCCCGGCATCATCCCGGAGAGAAGAACGAGCAAGCAGGGTTAAGAAGGCTTGCTTTTGCCGGCTGGATCGGGACGGGAGGTGATCTCGTCCCGGACAGCCCGTTCGGCCAGGAAGGACAGCGGACCGGAAAATTGCTTCACGTAACGGCTGATACCTACCCGGAAAAAGGCCGGCAGTTGCTTCAGGGCGGCCCAGGTGCTGCCCTGCTGACTCCTCCGGATGACCCGGAAATAAGCCACTGGCTCCATGACCAGGGCCGAGACCAGGCCGGCCAGAATCAGCCTGATCCGGAATCGCACAGACGGCTGCCCGGCGCCGGCCGCCAGCTTTCGGACCAGCCCCGGCGGCATGTATCCGGACAGACGAATAATCCGGTTCAAAAAGGTGGGCTGATAGCGATGATAATTTTTATGCAGATAAACATCGGCCAGTTCCGGATAATCGGGAATGATCCGCTCCCGTAAGGCAGTGCCCGGATACAAAGTCAGAGAAAACAACTGGAGGAAAAAGGGTCTTGGCACGGCTGTCAATAAAGCCACGGTTTTTTGACGATCCGCGTCGCTTTCCAGGGGATTATCCACGATAATATCATAATAAGCGGCTATGCCCAGCTTATTGACCAGTTGAGCGGCTTCCAGGAACTGCCTGCCGGTGGACCGCCGGTTATAGACGTCTTTCAAAATCCTGTCACTGCCGGTCTGTAACCCCAGAGAAATCCAGGCCAGCCCGGCTGCCTGTAATTGTTTCAGCCTGGTGTCATTAATGAAAGACGGGATGCACCGGACGATAAAGGGCCGGCCCACCTCCTTCTGATAAGCCCGACAGAAATCACGCAGGTATTCATCGGAACAGGCCAGAAAGCAATCATCCTGAAAATTGATGTAATGAATCCCGGAATTATCCCGGATAGCCCGGGATAATTCGGAGATAATGTCCGGCACACTCCGGCGCCGAACCTTTTTGGCGTCATATAAACGCGCCAGAAAATCATTGCAGCAGTAAGCGCAGGAAAAGGGGCAGCCGCGGCTGCCCATAATGCTGTAAACGGTACCACGCCAGCGGGCATAATGTTTAAAGAGGGATTTATCCAGGGGAACAATCCTGCCCCGGTGAGCGACATAAGCAGGGGAAGGCCGATGTCCGCAAGCCGGCAGAGCGTCTAAATCTTCAGTCAGTGGAGCCAGGGGGGTGGGGATAAGCCGCTCTTCCCTGACATACCACAGGTTGACAATTCCTTCTATATCCTTGCCCTGTCGCAGTGAATCGGCCAGGGCCGTCACCGCCGATTCCCCCTCCCCGACACAGACATAATCAGCGTGTTTCAGGCACATTTCCGGCGCGATAGTGGCATGAACGCCGCCCCAGATGACCGGCACCTCCGGAAAGTTCTGTTTGAGACGCCCGGTCAACCGGACCGCGGCCGAATATTCATGGGACATGAGGCTGATACCGATGAACTTCGGCGGCCGGCTCTCCACGAAAGTGGTGATGCTGTCCAGCAGTTTCCCGTCTTTTCCATCGCAACCGGGCAGATAAAGCAGAATGGAACTGAAGCCCTTGTTCAGCAGCACCTGGTGCAGCTGTTTCAGCCCGATGGTATCAAGATCGACTTGTGGGGAGATCAAAAGCGCGTCTGTGCCGGAACTGTTCACGTCTCCTCCGTTAGTTTCCATCCATATGAAATGGATGGACACCCGTTAACCCGGATATTTTATGAAAGATTCGGGTTAAATCGATTTTTCCTTGACTGGTCCTCGCAAACGGAATACAATTTAATCGAAACAATATTGATGGTTTCGTAAAAAGTCTTTACATCGTCATTCCGGCGAAAGCCGGAATCCAAAACTATTTGATTTTACTGGACCCCGGCCTCCGCCGGGGTGACGAAATATGGTAAATCTGGACTTTTTACGAGTACATCAATATTCACAGCCGGCAAAGAACACTACTTCACTCCATCTAAATCTGATTTCGCAAACTGCGCTTGCTGCCTTTTCTTCTGTTGTATTTATTTGATCCTAACCAATTGCGGCGGGGACCGTCAACTGGATTCCGTTGGCATTGATTTGATCATATCGCTTCGGGTAGCTTCTGGTCATACCGCTTCTGGTTGGTTAAAGGCCCTTTGCAAACCGGATAAAAGGGTCGCTCCGGAAAGACAGACAGGAGATATGCGGAAGAAAATCCGGCAGACCTTGAATCGCAGGAGGTGGCGCTATGAGTGATACTACCATCATCAACCCCGCCATCAGGGATGAATCACTTTCCGAAAAGAGTGAAGGTCCGGATAAGCAGCAGGAACAGCAACAGACCACCTTATCATCCAGCGGCCATACCCTGCCGCTGTGTACCCGCCGGTCTCACCCCCGGATTTACCGCAAAGCCTATATCCGCTATTCCCGGCACCGTTCCCGGCATGCGCATGAAGCCGTCATGCACAACGAAAGCGGAGGGGGAATGTATTTTGAAACCCGCGCCCGCCTGGCACCGGGCACCAAAATATACATTACTTTTGATAACGGTCTTTCCCTGGATGAAAACAGCCCCCTGGATTTTTTTGCCGCTGAAGTGAAATGGTGCGTCCCGGTCAATCACAGCACGGGCTTCCGTTATGGCGTCGGCGTGCAATACTTCCACCCGATCCTGCACTGACCCGGACCCTGCCCCTGATCTAACCTTGGTCTAACCTTGGTCTAACCCTGAGCGCGATTCAGAAAAATGAGATCTCCGACCGATTCACCGTTCCAGCAGAACCGCGGACGGACGGCCGACCCGGGGAAAAGACACCAGCGCCCCGCCCCCTGCTTTTCCGATGCTGCAATTGACCACCAGCGTGCTTCCCAGATAAGCCGTGCCGGCATTTTCATGAATATGCCCACAGATCAGAACCGGCGGCTGTTGCGTCAGCACCAGACGCCGCAGGGCCGACGATCCGGCTGAAAAACGCCCGGCCACCTTATCCAGAACACCGCGTGGCGGAGGATGGGCAACCAGGATTGAAACATCCTCAAAAAAAGAAAGGTGCTTTTGAACAAAAGCACCTTCAGCTACACCAAGACGGGAAGCCAGGGGCAGCAGACAGGTGCCGCTGATGCCGGAAAAACAGCCATCTTTTAACCGGACTTTACGCAAATGCAGGGACTGAACCGAAGGGCTCCGCCAGAGTTCGGCCTCGGACCGGACCCGGTCGCTGTTGCCGCGAATTACCAGGACGGGTAACGGCATTTCGGCCAGCTGACCGGCGGAACGGTTCTGGGAGAAAAATCCGCCGATATCACCGGCAAGGACTATGGCATCCGCTTTTGTTTCAACGGCTTTGGCTCTGACCAGATCAAAGCACTCCCTCCGGCCATGAATATCTGCCGCCGCGTATATTTTCATAAACCGATTACCAGCCCCCCCAAATATCCGGGTTAGATCTCCGGTTTAATATTCGTCCCGTACTTCATCATCATCACCGTCAAGTATAGCCAGGGCTTCTTCGATGCTGTTGACGTTCTGAGCGTGATACCCGATTCCCATGGAGGAGCGATCGAATTGCAAATGGCCCCAGCGGTCAAACCGCCTGACCACGCGAACCACCCTGGACATGCCGGCCTGAACCAGGAACTTCTGGACTCCCTGAATATAGACTTCCAGGTCCTTGTCCAGCAACTCGTAATTCCGCATATCCGTCAGGCAGGTAAATCCCTGTTGAAGGGATTCACAGGCCACCCTGATCTTATCTCCTACTTCTGTAATTTCAGCGGCACTGTCAAGTCGTTCCAGAACCAGGTAAAGCCTGTTTTTTTCTTTATCAATCCTCACTTCATGCATAATATTTTTCCCTATAATTGACGGCTTCGTAAAAAGTCGAGATTTTCCTTATTGCGTCACCCCGGCGGAGGCCGGGGTCCAGTAAAATCAAATAGTTCTGGATTCCGGCCTTCGCCGGAATGACGATGTAAGGACTTTTTACGAAGCCATCATAATTGGATGATATAAACTTTGGGGCAAAGCCATCTCAAAGCCTACTGCCACGGCCATCATCAGGCCGTCAGTCTCTGAGGCATCGCAGCCTGGCCAGATCTTCAGCGTAACCATAGAGGTGAAGACCCTTGCTTTCCACAATCATTTCACCATCAGCCACACCGATTTCTCCAGCCATATATTCCTTTAAATTCTGTATACCGGCCAGATTGGCAGGCATACCTCCCCACAAATCCCAGGAACGGAAATAGACGAAAAAAATAAGTTTGTTGTCCTGAATACGGGTATCAATGGATCGCAAGCAGGGAGGATCCACCAGGACCAGGTCAGAAGGATCAGCAACCTGGAGTACCATCTGATTGTTACGGGCTCCGTAATCCTGATAGGTAGCTATAATCCATTCGATCTGATTAAGATACAGCCGGCCGTCCTCCTCAAAAACGATTTTACCGTCCGGTTGCCGGACATCAACAATATCTGTTTCTCCGGCCTTCCACCAGTCCAGCTTGGAACCGGTAATCGGCGCCCTGGTCAACCTTTCTCCATAGGTATATGATTCACCTGTTTCACGACGGGCGGTCATCAAATATTCGATATAGGCCCGGTCATATCCATCCCCCCCGTAAACATAGGCTTCTTCCACCGGATTGGGGATGCCGCAGGAAGGCGGTATGTCCGGCAGCAGAGGCTGGGCCCCGGGATGACTGACGTAGCCGATGAAATAATCATACTCCAGCCTGGTCTGACCTGCGAAAGAGCCCCGGTCTATGGTAAACCGCCCCCCGTGATCCAAAATATCATAGACCGCCTGAAACCATAAATCCGGCAAATCTCTGGCCTCAACCTTGTGAATGCGCATGCCGCCTCCCGCAATAAATATTAAAGTATCATTTTCAGACGGCTTCATAAAAAATCAATCGGGATCCGCCCTTACTGCTGAAGATACCGTTCTGATAATGATTGACCGGACTGAACCAAAAAAATTTTATACCGTAAACACTGTTTACAGTCAAGACAGATTATTATAAACCAGGCGAAAAAACCCTGACCCGGCTGGCCTGAATATTTCGTGAAATATCCGGGCTGAAAAAGTTCCTTTAATAAAGGCTATGAAATATTTTGATAATTATTGATTTGATAGTATAATGTTTTAAAATATACTGAGAGTGATTTTTTGATGGTTTCGTAAAAAGTCTTTACATCGTCATTCCGGCGAAGGCCGGAATCCAGAACTATTTGATTTTACTGGACCCCGGCCTCCGCCGGGGTGACGAAGTATGGTAAATCTCGACTTTTTACGAAGCCGTCATTTTTTAACCTGTTTATAAATAGGCTGGATGTTTTATGAAAACCGATAAAGACGGCCAACAGGCTGAAGCCGCTACTTCCTCCTTGCGAATCGGGGACTGCCTGATCAAAGAAGGCTTTGTGACGGAGGCAGATGTCGTTAAAGCCTTGGAGATTCAGCATAAAGAAGAAAAACAACTGAAATTCGCCAAAGAGAGCGTTCTTCCCGATCTGTCCAACCTGTCCCGCAAAGACCTCCGGCTGCTTCTGCAGCAGCCCCCGCTGGACACCAACCTCGGCCTTATTTGTCTGCAGAAAAAACTGCTGGACAAGACCACTCTCTATGACGTGCTGAAGAACAAAAAAGACGGGTTGATGCTGGGGGAAGCGCTTATCAAGGAAGGTTACCTTACGGCGGTCAACCTGGAAGATATCCTCCTGGAACATCTCGGCCTGGAAAAATTCTGTGAGGTGGCCGAAAAAGCCAGGCTGCTAACCCCGGACGAAATCAAAAAAGCCCGTTTTACCAAAAAATCCCCCACCACCCTGGGACAGATCCTGTGCGATATGGGCGTCATTAATCCGGTTGATCTGGATTATGTTCTGAAAAAATACAGCAAACAGATCAAGTTCGGGGAAATCCTTATCAAGGAAGGTATTATTGACCAGTTGAAGCTGATGAGCGCCCTTCAGGACCAGTTTCACAAAGAAGAACCCCTGGGTAAAATCCTGCTGGACAAAAATCTGATCACCCTGGATCAGCTCTACCAGGCCTTATCCGTCCAGCACAACATCCCTTTTCAAAAAATCAACCAGTTAAACCTGGAGGATTCCGAGCGTCAGGCGCTGACCAATATTGTCAGCCGCAAGTATGCCCATAAAAACATGGTCCTGCCGATTTCCCTGCAAGGCAACCGGATCACGGTGGCGGTTTTCAATCCCGACCATCTGGCCTCGGCCAATGACATCAAGAATGTTTATTCTTACCTGACCGTCTCGCCAATTTTCATTACCCAGGATAATTTTCTGCGCCTGTTCGAAGAGATATATCAGTCCAGCATGGATGATAATCTCAACATGAAAAGCGATAAAGACCATACCCCCATCAACATCAACGCCCTGGATATCAGTTTAACCAGCAGCAGTGATGAAACCGAGACAAAAGATAAAGCGGATTATTACGGGGTAGCCACCCTGGAGGGGCAGGAGCTGGTAAATTACATCATTAAATACGGCATCGCCAACAACGCCAGCGATATCCACATAGAGCAGGATCGCAAACACCCCAAGGTTCGTTACCGCATCGACGGCATTCTCCACACCCTGCAGATGAAATGGCTGGACCAAAAAATGGCCGAGCTGGTCAACGCCGTTATTTCCAGGATAAAGGTCATATCGGGCCTTGATATCGCCGAGCGGCGACTGCCCCAGGACGGCGTCTTCCGGGTCAACTATTTTGACCCCAGGAAAAAAGAACAGGTTGACCTGGACTTCCGGGTTGCCACCTGTCCGGGCATTGTCGGCGAGAATGTCACCATCCGTATCCTCGATCCGCGCAAGGCCAAGGTGGAGATAAACAAACTCGGCCATTCCCCCCTGGTTGTTAACCCCTTCAAGGAGTTTCTCAAAAGCGCCGCCGGCATGATCCTGGTCTCCGGACCCACCGGCAGCGGCAAAACATCCACGCTTTACAGCGCCCTGCAGTACATTTATAACCCCACCATCAAAATCATAACGGCCGAGGACCCCATTGAATACAGCTTCCCGGGCATTATGCAGGCCCAGGTCAACACCAAAATAAACCTCACTTTCGCGCGCTTGCTGCGCTCCTTTCTGCGGCTTGATCCGGATGCCATCCTGGTTGGAGAAATCCGGGATCAGGAAACGGCCCGTATAAGTTTTGACGCCGCCCAGACCGGCCATCTGATGTTGAGCACCGTTCACACCAATGATTCCGTCAGCGCCATTACCAGGCTGGTTGATCTCGGCATCGATTATAACCAGATCGCTTCCAGCCTGATGTGCGTCCTGGCTCAACGCCTGCTGCGAAGAAACTGCCCTGCCTGCACGGTTCCCTACACCCCCTCGGAAGAAGAATGGAGTCCGCTTTTTAAAACCGCTCCTCCTGATGACATTCACTTTTTTCACGGCGAGGGTTGCGCGCAATGCGGCTACACCGGGTTTCAGGGCAGAACCCTTATTTCGGAACTGTTTGTGATTACCCCGGCCATCGCCAGAGCCCTGAACCGGGAAACCTCTATCCGGGAAATCAAAAAAATCGCGATTAGTAAAGGCATGCGGACCATGATTGAAGACGGCCTTTCCAAGATTCATGAGACCACCCTCACGGAACTTATCCGGGTCGTACCAAACGACATGCTGAAAGAGTTTCGCAACCGGGAAAACTCAGCCGCCGGACAAAAGGGCAATTGAGCATGAGCTGGATCGGCAAAATGGTCGGCGGTACCATTGGGTTCGCCCTGGGCGGCCCCATCGGCGCCGTGGCCGGAGCGGTTTTTGGACATGCTTTTGATGTCAGCGAGGATCGCCGGCTGGGTGACGAAAGCCGGCCGCGAACCCTTCTCTCCTCAGAAGAACAGGCCCAGATGACTTTCTTCATCGCCTGTTTTTCCATGCTGGGCAAGCTGGCTATGGCCGACGGCCGCGTTTCCGATCATGAAAAACAGACCGTGGAACGGTTCATGGACCGGGAACTGTCCCTGCCGCGGCTGAACAAACAAATCGCCGCCCGCATATTCAACGAGGCGGCCCATACCGACAATACCTTTGAAGAATTCGCCCGCCAGTTTTATCAGCGCTTTCACACCCAGCCGGAGCTGCTGGACCTGATGCTCGATATTCTGATGCGGGTTTCCCTGGCCGACGGTGTTCTCAGCGATGAAGAAGAGGTTCTGCTCAGACTGGCCGCCCGGACCTTCAATTACAGCGAAGGGGCCTACAAAAAGTTAAAAAGCAGGTATGTCCAGGACACGGAGAAATATTACGCCGTGCTCAATGTCAGCAGCAGCGATTCCGACCAGCATATCAAAAAGCAGTACCGCCGGCTGGTCAACCAGTATCACCCCGATAAAATCTCCGCCAAAGGCTTGCCGGAAGAATTCATCACCTTTGCCAACGAAAAATTCCGGGAAATTCAGGAAGCCTATGAGCAAATCAAGTCTGAACGGAATATTCCCTGACCGTGGCCCGGATCATGTTGGCAAAACTGACATTGCCCATGCAGAGCAACCGGATCAACCGGGTCTCCCGGTCTTTCAGGCGATTGATAATAGCCTTTTCCGAATAGCCTTTTTGAATCAGGGCCGTGATTTCTCCCCGCAGATTCAATAAATAATCAAGTTTACGCCGCAGATGGACCTTGCCCTGACCAGGCCGGGGATTATGGGCGCACAGCAACCATTCAAAATCAAGCTTCAGCACCTTCTCCAGCGAACTGATTTGATCAGTCATGCTTTCATCGGCCCGGAAATACTTGATGCGATCTCCCAGATAGAGATCACCCGCGAAAAGCCAGCCCTGATTTTCTTCCAGAAAAACGGTGTGATCCCGGCTGTGGCCAGGGGCGTGGACCGGCCTCAGCCGTAATTGACCGGCTTCAACCATGTCCGGCAGGGGATCGACCCGGACCGGATCGGCTTTTCCCCAGGTATATTGCTGGTATGGTAAAATGGGATATCTTTGTTTCATTTTTTCAACGGTAACGGGATGGCCCAGCACCGGCACGTCATGATCACGCTTCAGGCAGCCGGCATTGCCGCTGTGATCTTCATGATGGTGTGTCAGAAGAATCAGGTCAATCGGTTTTTCCGCCAGTGCCCCAATAATGGCGGACCGCATTCGGCTCTGGCCGGTATCGATTAAAACTCCTCCCACCAGGAAAACATGGACAGTCATCAATGGCGGGCCCAGTGGCCCGAAACCGGCTTCCCAGGCCTCAATCTGTCCATACTGCTTGGGTTTAAAGAGATTCATATCATCCTGTCGACCCGGCCTGTTTACGCTTCAATTCATCCCGACGCTTTTTGAGCCTCTCTCCCAATTCCAGTATTTCCTGCTCCAGCAGCTGCAACTCGTTAATCTGTTCCCTGATCTCGCGCAATTTCCTGGCTCCGAACGAAATGGCCTTTTCGATCTGCGCCTCTTCCTCCATGTCGACATCATTAAAACCGATAATCTCGGCTATCTCTTCCAGGGTATAACCGAACCGCTTGCCGCGCAAAATCAAACGCAACCGGGCGCGGTCACGTTTGGTATAAATGCGGTAATTGCCCTTGGACCGTCGGGGCGAGATGAGGTTCTTTTCTTCATAAAAACGAATGGCGCGAGGGCTGATATCAAACTCCCGGGCCAGTTCGGAAATGGAATAATAAATGTTCTTGTTTTCCTGATGAGACATATCTCCTCCAACTTAACCTTAACGTTAAGGTTAAGACAGAGTTCTGTCAACCCTGAATATACGCCCTGACCCGCAGACCCCGCAGATTTTCGCCGATTAAAACCTTAACCAGGTCGCCTTTGAGCTCGTCTCCCCCATCCAGAAGCACGGTCAGATAATTGGAAGTCACTCCCTTCAGGCAACCGCTTTGCGGGTCCCGTTTTTCTTCCACCCGGATAACAGCGGTCGTCCCGACCCGGGAAGAGGCGAACTCCTGTTTTTTGGCTTCACCCAGATCACGAAGCAGGCGGCAGCGCTCTTTAATCAAGTCCGGTGTGACCTGACCGGGATAATCAAAAGCGGGCGTGCCCCGCCGGGGAGAATATGGAAACACGTGCAGATAAGTCAAAGGCAGACGGCTGATCAGGGAGTGGGTCGCTTCAAAGGCGACGGCATCCTCGCCTGGAAAGCCGACCAGGAGATCGGCTCCGATAGCCGCTTGCGGCAGCCTCTTTTTAATACGATCAACCCGACCGGCAAAAAAATCAGACCTGTAAGGACGACCCATTTTTTCAAGAATCTGGTCCTGTCCGCTTTGCAAAGGAAGATGAAAATGATCGCAGAACCGGTCTGAAGCAGCCACCAGGTCAATAATCTCGTCGGTCAGTTCCAACGGTTCGATGGAGCTCAGCCGCACCCGGGGGAGGTTCTTCTGGCGGTCAATTCGGCGCAGCAAATCCAGCAGGGATGACGAGCCGGGTAAATCATGGCCGTAAGCTCCCAGGTGAATCCCCGTCAGCACCACTTCACCGTAACCCGAGAGGGCGTATTCTCCAAGCAGAGCCAACACCTCATCTTCCGGCATACTGACGCTTCTGCCCCGCGCATGAGGGACAATACAATAGGTACAAAAGGCCTCACAACCATCCTGAATTTTTAAGTACGGGCGGGCGCGGTCACTGGCTCCGGCCGGATCGGGCCGGTAGCGGGGAAACGCCCCGGGATGATCATTTTCATCAATCATAAGGGGAGGTCTGGCCGCAAAAAAGGAAAATGCTTTCTTTCTGACCAGGTCGGGAATGAGATGCTTGGCCTGGTGAGCCACCACCAAATCAAGGCAACCGGTGGCCCGTAACTCTTCCGGATCGACGGTGGCATAACAGCCGGCGGCTATCACCAGGGCACCGGGATTTTCCCGGCGACAGCGCCGGACCTCCTGCCGGGATTGCATGGCCGCCCGTCCCGTCACGGTGCAGGTATTAACAACGCACAGTGAAACCGGACCGGCCGCGGCCTCTTCCCAGCCGTCCGCGACAAGCGCGGCCGAAATGGCCTCGGACTCAAACTGGTTCACCTTGCAGCCCAGTGTTTTTATCATAAATTTTTTCATCAGACCTGATCCCGAATAAAGAAAGCGGCAAACGATCCTGATATTTTATTGCCTTTATTCCGCAAATCCAACCCGGATATTTCATCCCAAATCCACCGCCTCTTTTTTTTAGCCCCCTCCACCGGCCATTTTTCAGGATT
>JBKHHL010000188.1:0-4373 GCA_046539175.1 Desulfosudaceae bacterium | reverse complement strand
CTGACTTTTTTAAAAATACAAATTGTCATTGGCCGTTTATGAAATTTTAACTATTTAGATGTCGAAAAAATTCACCCTGCGGGCGAGTCACCTTGGGCCCGAGCCCCTGGCTCCACCTGCTTTGTTGCAGGCCGCTCGCGGTAGATTACTACAGCTTCGCGCCCTGCGCCTTGCAGCTGCGCCCAAATCGACTCGTGAAATAACCGGCTAAATCCTGCCTGAGCAGGTTTTTCGGGTGGGTTGGCTTAATTGACAGGAGGCAGTCGCCCGGTGCGCTCGGAACAACCATTAGCGGAAAATTATCGTTTAATGAAAATAAATGACACCCAGTTTTGTCAGTTAAAACAATTGGTTCACCGGGAATCAGGGATTAACCTGGAAGGTAAACCGCAGTTGGTGGAAACGAGATTGGCCAAGCGGTTTCGAAAAATCGGTCCGATGTCAATCGACGATTATATCTGCCTGCTGCAAACCGATCCGGTGGAACTGACTTCCTTTGTTGATATTATCGCCACCACCCATACCTTTTTTTTCCGGGAAAACAAGACTTTTGTCTATCTTGACCGGCAGCAAAGCCGTTCCATCTGGTGCGCCGCCTGTGCCAGTGGTGAAGAGCCATATTCCATAATTATTCATTGCCTGGAGCAGGGCTTTCTCCCCGAAGTTCTGGCTACCGACATTTCCCGTGAAATCCTCCTTAAGGCCGAGCGTGGTGTTTATACCCGGGATCGTCTGCGGCATATGTCTGAATCTCTGGTTAACCGGTATTTCCTCCCTGAAAAGGTGGCCGGCACAACCCGCTATAAAATAAAGCCCCGCGTCCGGAAGGCCGTGGTTTTTGACAGGTCCAATCTGCTCACGGATGATGTTCCGGAAAGAAAGTTTGACGTGATTTTTTGTCGTAACGTGATGATCTATTTTGATCTGCCCACCAAGGAAAAGATCGTGGAAAAAATGTATTACGCTTTGAAGCCCGGTGGATATTTCATTATCGGCGGGGCGGAGAGCCTGAGTATCGTTAAGCACAAGTTCACCTTTGTTTCCCCCAGTGTTTACCAGAGATGATTTCTTTTTTATCGCCCGGATAAAGCGGGTCGCATCCCAATTTTTTGAAACCGGCTTGACAGGGCTTCAAAAACCCGTTAATTTATGACTGAGCGCTCGCTCAGTATGGTAATTGCCGTAGAACGGCAATCAACAGGAGATATTATGACTGACCAGTTTTCCGGGATTCATGAAATTCCCACCGATGTCAAGGATAAGGATCTGGTCCGGAAAAGACGCCGGCAGATCGTGGACGCCTCGGTGGCCCTGTTTGTGCAGCACGGCTATCACAAAACCACTACCCGCCAGATCGCCCGGGCCAGCGGTTTTTCCATCGGCAGTCTTTACGAGTATGTCTCCACCAAGGAGGATATCCTCTATCTCGTCTGCGACGCCATTCACGCCGAGATGGAGGCCAATGTCGACGCGGTTCTGTCCCGCCAGAAACCGGGCCTGGAAGCGCTGGCCGAGGCGGTACGCGGTTATTTCACGGCCTGCCATGACATGAGCGATCATATCGTGCTGATTTATCAGGTAACCCAGTTTCTACCGGAGAAGTGGAAGAAAAAAGTTCTGGCCAACGAGATCCGGGTAACCGGTATTTTTAAAAACCTGCTGGAAAAGATCCCCGGCGGCAAAGACCGGGCGGACCTGGATGAGCGCCGTCTGGACCTGGTCGCCCATAATATCGCCGTGCTGGGGCATGCCTGGGCCTTTCGGCGCTGGTTTTACACCGGGCACTATTCGCTGGAGGAATATATCGCTTTTCAGACCGAGAACATCATCGGCGCTTTTGGTGGCCGGGATAAATAATGATGAGCCTGTAAAAAGTTTTTTTTACAGGCAGTGTTAAGTTTTGATGGCTTCGTAAAAAGTCTTTACATCGTCATTCCGGCGAAGGCCGGAATCCAGAACTATTTTATTTTACTGGATCCCGGCCTCCGCCAGGACAGGCCCCGGCCTCCGCCGGGGTGACGCGATAAGGGAAATCCCGACTTTTTACGAGTACATCAAATGATAAAAACAGAACATATGGGAGAATTTCATGGAAACTGAAATTTATCAGCCTCACCACAACATCCGGGTGGTCACGGCCACTTCTCTGTTTGACGGACACGACGCGGCCATCAACGTCATGCGCCGGATCCTGCAGGATACCGGCGTGGAGGTCATTCACCTGGGGCACAACCGCTCGGTGGATGAAATTGTCCGGGCGGCCGTGGAAGAGGACGCCCAGGGTATCGCCGTGTCCAGTTACCAGGGCGGTCATGTCGAGTTCTTCAAATACATTATCGATTCCCTGAACGACCATGACGCCGCCCACATTAAGCTCTTCGGAGGCGGCGGCGGGGTGATCGTGCCCGACGAGATCAGGGAGTTGGAAGAGTATGGCGTCACCCGGATCTATTCGCCGGAAGACGGGGCCCGTCTGGGTTTGCAGGGGATTATCAACGACCTGGTGTCCCGGCTGGATTTTTCCACCCTGGCCGAGCGGTCGGTGGAGGCTTCAGCGCTTTCGCCGGACAACCCCGCCGCCGTGGCCCGGATGATTTCCCGGATCAGGATGGAAGAGACCCGGGGCGGCCAGGCCCTGGCGGCTTTAAAGTATGAGCTGGCAGGGGTTACCCCGGACCGGCGCGTGCCGGTGGTGGGCCTGACCGGTACCGGCGGGGCCGGCAAGTCCAGCCTGCTGGATGAATTGATTCTAAGATTTCTGATGGATGACGAGAATATCCGGATTGCCGTCATCTGCGCCGATCCTTCCCGTCGCAAGACCGGCGGCGCCCTGCTGGGCGACCGCATCCGCATGAACGCCATCAACAGCCCCCGGGTCTACATGCGCAGCCTGGCCACCCGCCGCTCCCATACCGAGATCCCCACGGCCATGCCGGAAACCGTGGCCGTGGCCCGCGCGGCCGGCTATGACCTGATCATCGTCGAGACGGCCGGTATCGGCCAGGGCGATTCCCATGTGTACGACCTGGTGGACGTCTCCCTCTACGTCATGACCAGTGATTTCGGGGCCTCCTCCCAGCTGGAAAAAATTGACATGCTTGATTTCGCCGACCTGGTGGCGGTCAACAAGTTCGAAAAACAGGGTTCCGAAGACGCCCTGCGGGATGTCCGCAAGCAGATGCAGCGCAACCGGGGCGCCTGGGAGACCGCACCGGAAGAGATGCCGGCCTATGGTACCATCGCGGCCAAGTTCAACGACGACGGGGTGACGGCCCTGTATCACGCCCTGCGCCAGGTGATAGCCGACAAGACCGGCGTGCAGTTTTCGTCCTCTCTCCCCCGGCCGGAAACCCGCTGCTCTTCGGCCCGGTCCATCCTCATTCCGGCCGAGCGGGTCCGGTATCTGTCCGAGATAGCCGACACCGTCCGGAACTATCACCGCCAGACCCGCGACCAGGCGGAGCGGCTGCGCCGCCAGTGGCACCTGGAAGAAACCGCCCGGGCCCTCTCTGAAACCGACGAGGCCGCCGCCCCGGCCGGCCTGGCCGATCTCATCGACCGGGCGAAAAATGAAATTTCCGAAGAGACCCGGCAGGTGATGGAAGACTGGAAAGGCCTGAAATCAGCCTACCAGGACGACGAACTGGTCTACACCGTCCGCGGCAACGAGCTCCGGCTGCCCCTGACCACCGTCTCTTTGGCCGGTTCCCGGGTGCCCAAGATCGCCCTGCCGGATTATACCGATCCCGGTGACCTGTTCACCTGGCTGCGCAAGGAAAATCTGCCCGGCTATTTCCCTTATACCGCCGGGGTTTTCCCCCTCAAGCGGGTGGGTGAGGACCCCACCCGCATGTTCGCCGGGGAAGGGGATCCGGCCCGGACCAACCGACGTTTCAAATTGCTTTCGGCGGATGCCGAGGCCAAGCGCCTGTCCACCGCCTTTGATTCGGTCACCCTCTACGGCCACGATCCCGAGACCCGGCCGGACATCTACGGCAAGGTGGGCACCTCCGGGGTGAGTGTCTGCACCATTGACGACGTCAAGGTCCTCTACGACGGGTTTGACCTGTGCTCTCCTGAAAATTCCGTATCCATGACCATCAACGGTCCGGCTCCGATCATGCTGGCCATGTTTCTCAATACCGCCATTGATCAGCAGGTCGAGCGGTTTTCGGCCGAGCAGAACCGGGCGCCCACGGCTGAAGAGCATGAGTCCATCCGGCGGCAGGTCCTGGAGACCATCCGCGGTACGGTCCAGGCCGATATCCTCAAGGAGGACCAGGGCCAGAACACCTGCATCTTTTCCATCGAGTTCGCGCTCAAGATGATGGGCGACATCCAGCAGTTCTTCATCGACCACAACGTCCGCAACT
>JBKHHL010000187.1:0-4403 GCA_046539175.1 Desulfosudaceae bacterium | reverse complement strand
TCAGAGCGGGTAATGGGCAGAAGAGTCAAGAGTAGACTTGACCCCTTTGCGACCCCTTTGCCCGGGTGAGAATTAAAATTGAATTCGGAAGCAAGCCATGATAAGAAAAGTAAAGTATGAGTAATCTCCGGGTTCAGAGCATAATAACAGGTTGTATTCCTTCATAAAATCTTAATCCGGATATATTGAAACCCAATATGTTTTATTAAGGATGGAGGTTGTTCATGTCGACAGAGATAACCCGGGATGACGCGCAATACGCCTATGATGTCGTTAAAAATATATGTGACCAGGCCGGACCCGGCGTCCCCGGCAGTTCCCAGGAATATGACCGGGCCAAGATCATCAAACAGGAAATGGAAAAGCTGGTGGGCGCCGAAAATGTCACGGTTGAGGAGTTCAGTGTCGCTCCCGGGGCGTTCCTGGGGTGGCTTAAATGGAGCGCCGTGTTTGTTCTTTTCGCCACTTTGCTGAATATGACGGCGGGAAACTTTTTGGGTCTGGCCACCTGGATACCGGCCCTGGCGGCCTTGATTCTGGCCGTTCTGGCCATGCTGCCCGGTATTTTTGAATTTATGTTTTATTATGAGTTACTTGACCGTTTTTTTCCTGAAAAAACATCTGTTAATGTTATCGGTAAATTTCGGAGACCGGACACCAAAGAAATAAAACGGGTGCTGATGCTGGGCGGCCATCACGACAGCGCCCTGGAAATGAACTGGCTTTATTATCTGGGATACGGCTATTATCTGGCCGTGGCCACGCTTTTTATCGGCCTGGCCGGTCTGTTCGCGCTGACCCTTATTCAGTTCGCAGGAGCCATCAGCGGCAGCTCCGGACTGGTTGAGACTGGTCGGATCGGATGGCCTCTGCTGGTCTACCCCATCGGTCCGACCATTGTCTTCGCCTTTTTCTTTGTGGGCAGTGATAAAGACGGCGGGGTGGTGCCAGGGGCGGCGGACAATCTGTCCGCCTGCGCCCTGAGCCTTGCCATGGCCCGCTTTCTCCGGAACAACCCGGAATATATTCCGGCTGACACGGAGATCCGCCTGGCTTCCTTTGGCAGTGAAGAAGCCGGTTTACGGGGGTCCCGCCGCTATGTGGAGCGTCACCTGGAGGAATTGCAAAAAAACGACGTCCGTCTGCTTAATTTAGAGACGGTTACCCATCCCCGCGTGAAAATTCTTACTTCGGATGTAAATGGTTTTGTTAAAAATGATCCCGGTCTGGTGGATAGTGTCAAGCGGGCAGCGGAGCGGGCCGGGGTGCCCTTCGCGGTGGCTCCCTTTCCATTTGGCGGCGGCGGCACGGATGCCGGATCTTTCAGCCGGGCCGGACTCAAGGCGACCTGCCTGCTGCCTTTCCAGGTGCCCGGACAAATGGTAAAATTTTATCATCAGAGAAATGACACTCCGGAGAACCTGACCCTGGAGCCCCTGCTGAATGTTCTGAAAGTATCCCTGGAGTGGGTCAAAGCCAATGGTGACTGAGACGGAAAACCCGGATCTTTCATGAAATATCCGGAATAATCAGAGCCCGCCTGACGCGGCCTGGATGTAGAGATGAGGTGATATTGTGACCATCGCCCTGCATGGCGCTAACCTTTTTGACGGCAATGGTCGTCATATCGAAGATGCCGTCATGGTCTTCGAGGATGATCATATTAAGGCCGTTGGCAACAGGGAAGAAGTGGCCATTCCGGAAGATGCCCGGCGATTCGATCTTACAGGTAAATTTATTCTGCCCGGTTTAATCGACACTCATATCCACCTGGATATGCACGGAATGGGTGACACTTATCATGAGAGTCTGGTCGAAGATAAGTTGCGGGCCATCCGGGCGGCCATCCAGATGAGGAATACGGTGCGGGCCGGGATTACCACCGTGCGCAACGCCGGTTCAGCTAACTATATTGATGTAGCCGTCAAACGGGCCGTGGAGGAAGAGTTGGTCGCCGGCCCTCGTATTCTGGCTTCCGGTAAAATTATCTGCATGCTCACCGCCGGCAATGAATATTTTAAAGGATTGTACCGCGAGGCGAACGGTGTTGATGAGAACCGGCAGGCCGCCCGGGAGCAGTTGCGGGAAGGAGTCGACTTTCTCAAGCTGATGGCGACGGGCGCGATCATGAATCCGGGCGGCCTCCCCGGGGCCGCCCAGCTGGATGTCGAGGAGATGCAGGCGGTGGTCAAGGAAGGACGCAAGCTGGGCAAGCACACGGCGGCCCATGCCCACGGCGCCGAAGGCATCATAAACGCCATCCGGGCGGGTGTCCGCACTATCGAGCACGGCACCCTGGCCGACGATGAAGCCTTAAAGATGATGGCTGATCAGGGTGTTTTCTTGACTTCCACCCTGAGCTCCAATTTCTGGATGCTGAAAACCCGCAAAGGGCGTAATATCCCTTCTTTCATGCATGAAAAAGCCGAGGAGGTATCGAAAATCAGGCGTGAAAATCTGCATCGCGCCCTTCAGTTCGGAGTACCGGTGGTTATGGGCACTGATGCCGGAACTCCTTATAATTATCACGGCAAAAATTCCATGGAACTGGTGCAGTATGTCAACCTCGGCCTGATGAGCCCGGAAGAAGCCATTGTCGCTTCCACCAAAACCGCCGCCGACGCCGTCGGCCTGTTACATCGAATCGGCACCCTGGAAGTGGGCAAGTGGGCGGATTGCGTGGTCTTGGATAAGGACCCCTTTAAAGATATCAAAGTTTTCGAGTCTCCGGAGGAGGTCCGGCTGGTTTTTAAAGCCGGACAGTTGATCAGCGGCAAGGTGGACACGACCCAGTGGAGTCAAGACTCTTCCCTGGGGTTGACCTGATCAGGCCGCGTATGCTGGCGGTCCGGCGCCTGCCGGTCGCGTCCGGAGTCGTTCCCTGAAGTCGTGTTCCCCTGATATTTCAGGAGTTGGTGCCAAAGCAGTCGCCGGTTCCGCCCCGGCGGGACTGACAGGAAAAATTTTCAGTAGAGGAGGTTGTAGTAATGAGCAGTCGTAAAAAAATTCTGTTTTTGTGTGATGCCAGTGATATTGACGTGGTGGAAGACAGTTTCAGTCATGATCCGGATTATCAGCTGACCATTGAAACCACCGAGAAAGTTCTCAGTTTCGGGGTCAAGGCTTATATCAGCCAGACAGTGGAACGGATCAACCATAATCCGGGCCTGTATGACGGGGTGGTCGGCACTCACGATTCATCCTCTCTTTTCGCGGCTATTATCGCTCAGGAAACGGGCAAGCGTTTCGCGCCGGTGTCCGGGATTATCAACAGTCAGAATAAATATCTTTGCCGGCGCGTTCAGAAGAAGGTGGTTCCCGAGGCAGCCCCCCGTTATTGCCTGGCCCTGGACTATTTGCGCGATCCTTCCCGGCTGTCAACGCCGTTTTTTATCAAGCCGGTTCGTTCCAATATCTCTTTCGGCACCCATAAGGTCAACACACCGGAGGAGTTGCATTATTATATCGGCCTGGAAAGCATGGATATAGCTTTGTTTAACCAGTATTACCTGGACGCGCTGTCTTATAACTCCGGCTATTATGATGCTCTGAACATCGCCACCTGCAACACCTTTCTCTGTGAAGATTTGATTGAAGGCGACCAGGTGACAGTGGACGGATATGTCATGGACGGCGAGGTCTTTTTTTTCGGGGTTACCAAAGCCGTTTATCATCCCTTGACCAACAGTTTCAGCCATCATGAATTTCCCTGTGAGCTGCCGGAAGAACTGCTTGGAAAAATCAGCGATGCTCTGGGGCTTCTTATCCCGGCGCTGGAGATGGACGACAGTTTCTTTAATGTGGAGTTGCGGCTGGATATGGAAAATCATACTTTTAAAATTATTGAAGTCAACAGCCGCATAGCTTTTCAGTTCGCCAAAACCATTGAAGCGGTAAGAGGTTATGACCCCCTGCGCATGTTGTGCGATCTGGCCGTGGGAGAAAAACCGAAGCGATATACCCGGGCGGAAAAGACCAGTTCAGCCTGTTACAATTTTGAGCTGCACGCTTTTGAGGACGCCCGCATCCTGGAGACTCCCACCCAGAGCGCCTATGATGAGATACGTCTGAAATATCCGGGGGTGAGAGTGCGCAATCTGATTCACGAGAACGTAAACCTGTCCGACTTCAAGCATAATCCGCAAAGCTATCGTTATTGCCTGCTGGATATCCCCGGGGAGAACCGGGAGGAAATCATGCGAAAATATGAGGATATCATTGCCCGCCTGCGCTACAAGTTCGCGCCCGCTTCGGAGGAGAGCCAAAACGTGGTGGAGCATCCCGGCCAACCGCCCCAGCGAACCAAGGGTGGGGCCGAGGCTTTTGATAGCCAGGTCCCGGCTCACCCGGATATCTCATGAAATTTTTTGATAAATGCTGCTTTTGTAATATTTCAATATTGA
>JBKHHL010000050.1:0-16408 GCA_046539175.1 Desulfosudaceae bacterium | reverse complement strand
ATGGCGGCCACGTCGCTGCCGGCGTCCGGTTCGGTCATGGCCACGGCCGTGATGATGTCACCCGAGGCGCAGCCCGGAATATACTTTTTCTTGATCTCCCCGGAACCGTAGGAAACGATATAGGGCACCACGATGTCGCTGTGCAGGGGCGCGGCCAGCCCGGTATGATTGGTCCGGGCCAGTTCCTCGGCCACGATGACCGAGTAGAGAAAGTCCAGGCCGTGACCGCCATACTCGGCCGGAGCGTTGGTGCATAAGAACCCCTCTTCTCCCATGCGCTTCCAGGCGCTTTTGGGAACGATATGATCTTCTTCCCACTGATCCACGTATGGGCTGATTTCATTCTGACAGAATTCGCGGAGTCGCTGGCGGAACTGCTGATGCGCCTCCGTGTAATTTAAAATATCCATACCCCCTTCCTCCTTCAGGAGTTATCCCTGACCTATTTAGTTTCCATCCATAAATGGCCTTTTTCCGCAATCTCTGCGTCAAACTGCGGGGTTGCTTGTGCGGCGTACGTCCAGTACGCCTCCGCGCAACCCCTTGTTTTCCTTGACCTTGCGAAAAAATTCACATTTCTGGATTGGAAACACCAGATGGTGCCATCCATGTGAAATGGATGGACACTATTTAATTTTCCCGACAATGGTCTCGGCGATGGTGTCTTTCTGCACACTGACGGCGCCTCCGAACAGATCGATAAACTTGGCGTCCCGATAGAAATGTTCCACCTCGTATTCCGTCATGAACCCGTAGCCGCCGTAAAGCTGCACCGCCTCATAGGTCACGGCCAGGGCCACCTTGGCGGCGGTCATTTTGGCCATGGAAGCCAGGCCGGCGTCCAGCTTACCCTTATCAAAAGTCCAGGCCGCCTGGTAGGTCAGGGTCCGGGCGTATTCAATCTGCGCGGCCATATCAGCCACCTTATGCCAGGTAATATGAAACAGGGCCAGTTTTTTGCCGAACTGTTCCCGCTGCTTGATATAATCCAGGGCCCGGTCATAGGCACCCTCGGCGATACCCACCGCCTGAGCGGCCAGCAACACCCGCAGTTCCCTGAGATAAGCATTGGCCTGGCCGTATCCGGCGCCTTCCACGCCCAGCAGGCCATCGGCGCCGACCTTGACGTTATCGAAAGTAATATCCGCGGCCGGGAGCATGTTGCAACCAATGCGCCGGCCGGCATCCCGGCAGGACAACCCGGCCGCGTCGGCATCCACGATAAACATGCTCAGGCGCTTATCCGGCGTGGCCGCCCCGTCCTCGGTCTGGCACAGCACCACGTAAAAACCGGCCCGGCCGCCGTTTAACACCAGCGACTTGTGGCCGTTGATGATCCAGCCGTCCCCCTCCCTGGCGGCCACCGTCTGCAACCGCCGCAGATCAAACCCCTGGCCGGATTCCGCCAGAGCGACCGCGGAAAAGGTTTTGCCGTCGGCTACCGCCGGCAGATATTTTTCCTTCTGATCCCCGCTGCCGAACCGCAGGAGACATTCCGCCCCGTATCCGGCAAAAGCCAGGGCCAGCCCCAGGGTGGAATCCCGGCGGCACATTTCCCGGGAGATGAGACAATTTTCAAACAAGCCCAGGTCCGCCCCCAGATATTTTTCCGGAAAGTGGATGCCGATAAACCCCAGGTCGCAGGCCTTGGCCAGAATATCAGCGGGATACTGCCGCTCTTTTTCGAGCTCCAGACCCAGTTCCTTGTCGAATTCACCCCTGGCAAACTCCCGGACGGCCTTTTCAATCTCTTTTTGTGATTTGTCGAGCGAAAAATCCATGGATCCCCCACGTCTCACACTGATAATTAATGGATGAACAGGGGCGGTCCGATGATGAGACCGCCCCTGTATCTTTATTCATCGTGGTGCCCGCTCAAACGCCGTATTTTCCGATAATGGAAATGGCGCAGATATTCTGGAACGGAAAACCGCCCAGGTTATGAGTCAGCCCCATTTTGGGATCATCAAGCTGGCGTTTGTCCGCCCGGCCCAGGAGCTGCAGATACATCTCATAGAGCATCCTCAGCCCGGAAGCGCCGATGGGGTGGCCGAAACACTTCAGGCCGCCGTCCACCTGGCAGGGCACCTCGCCGTCCCGGTCGTAGACGCCGTTCATGGCGTCTTTCCAGGCCTGGCCGCGCTCGGAGATATGCAGGTCCTCGTAAGTCACCAGCTCCGTGATGGAGAAACAATCATGGACCTCCATCATGCTGATCTCTTTTCTGGGATCCTTGATACCGGCCTCTTCATAGGCCTTGGTACTGCACTTGGAAGTAGTCATGAAATGTTCACCATCCCACTCGTTGTAGCCCACTTCCTCGCCGCTGCTGAGAGCCACCTGAAGCGCCTTGACCGAAATTATCCGGGTGTCTTTTTTACCCAGTTTTTTGGCGATTTCCGGCGTGGTTACGATGGCGCAGGCCGAGCCGTCGCTGACGCCGCAGCAGTCGAACAATCCCAGGGGATGAGCGATGATGGGCGAGCCCATGACCTGGTCCTCGGTGACTTCTTTCTGCAGGTGGGCCTTGGGGTTTAAAGCGCCGTTGGCGTGGCTTTTCACGGAAACATGGGCGATGGCCCGTTTCAGATCCTGGTCGTCGACCTTATACTTGGCGGCGTAAGCGCTGGCCAGCTGAGCGAAGCAGCCCGGCGCCGAGATATTCGGCCACCATTGCCAGGTCAGGGTGCCGGCCCCGGAGCCCGGATTGGGGAGACCGCCGTAGCCGGTGTCCTTGAGTTTTTCCAGCCCCTGGGCCAGGCAGATATCATACGCCCCGGAGGCCACCGCGTAACAGGCCCCGCGAAAAGCCTCGGTCCCGGTGGCGCAATAGTTCTCCACCCGGGTGACCGGAATCATGGGCAGCCGCAAGGTCGTTGACAACGGCATGCCGGTTTTACCGACGCTGATTTCCTCCAGGCAGGTACCGAACCAGGCGGCTTCAATATCTTTTTTCTCCAGGCCGGAATCAGCCAGACACTCTTCGAACGCTTCCACGAGCAGGTCTTCGCCATTGGCATCCCAGCGTTCTCCGAACTTGGTACATCCCATGCCGATTATCGCTACTTTATCCTTAATGCCTGTAGCCATGTTCACCCTCCTTTATTTTAAGGTAAACAGCTTTTCAAGAAGCTGAGATTTCATTACATCGCCTTCAATGACCAGATCACCGGAGGAAAAAGCCTGCATGGGATTGAGCTGGCCGGTAACCATCTTGATGAAATTGTCATCCGTCATCTTAATGGTGCAGGTGGGCTTATCCGCCTTGCCTGAAGCGACCTGGCAGGCCTGATCCCTGACCGTGACATACCAGTCACCGCCGTTGGGTCCGGAAATAGTGTACTGAAAAACCACATCCACCCCGGCCGCGGCTTCGGCGTTAAACACCTCCGGCATCATGTCGAAAACCGCCTGGGGGGTAACGTCGCCGTCCTCACCGCCGCCGGTGTCAGCTCCGCCGCCGTCATCCTGGGGACCGGTCATCAGATCCATCATGGCGGAATTCAAATCGGACAGCTCTTTGGCCCCGTCCAGGCTGTTGATGGCGTCCCAGTTTTTATGGACGTCTTCCGGGGTGGGCAGATTCTGTTTATCACCGATCTGGATGGTGTGGCCGGTCATAATGGCGGCCCGGTTATAATAGCCCATGCCGGCGTTAAAAATCCTGCCGGAAGTATCGCATTCCTGGCTGGCCAGATACGTCACCATGGGCACGATGTATTCCGGTTTCATCTTTTCGAATATATCCGGGGGCATGATGTCCTCGGTCAGGCGGGAGGCGGCCAGCGGCGCCACGGTATTGACCTTGACGTCATACTTGGCTCCTTCCAGCTTGAGGGTATTCATTAAACCGACCAGTCCCATCTTGGCTGAAGAATAATTGGTCTGACCGAAATTACCGTAGAGGCCGGCCCCGGAAGTAGTCATGATGATACGCCCGTAGCCTTTTTCTTTCATGATCTTATAGGCCGGCCGGGTGACGTTATAGGCTCCGTTCAGATGCACCGCCACTACCGCGTTCCAGTTGTCCGGTTCCATCTTCAGGAAGCTCTTGTCCCGGAGAATGCCGGCGTTGTTGACCACGATATCGACGGTGCCGAAGGCCTTGACCGCGGCCTGGATAATACTTTCCCCGCCCTCGGGGGTGGCCACGTTATCGTAATTGGCCACGGCCTCGCCGCCCAGGTCCTGGATCTCCTTGACTACCTTTTCGGCCGGGGTTTTGGAGCCCTTGCCGGAGCCATCCCGGGCGCCGCCCAGGTCGTTAACCACCACTTTGGCCCCTCGCCGGGCGAATTCCAGGGCGTATTCCCGCCCCAGACCGCCGCCGGCTCCGGTAATTACCGCCACCCGGCCGTCCAGGCTGATCTTGTCCAGCTCGGCCGCCGCGCCGGGAATCGGCCTGGCTTTCCAGAAGTAGGAGGAGAACTTGCGTTCCGGATCGACCACCCGGCGACGGAAAACCATTTCCACCGGCAGGCCGACTTTGACTTCGTCGATGACACAGTCCGTAAAATCAGCCATGAAGCGGCCGCCGTTATCAAACTCCACCATCCCGTAGATATTGGGCGGATCAACGCTGACCGAAAGCATATCGCCGGTAAAGGTCTTGACCCGGGCCGGCTTATCGGCGAACTCGTAATCTTCCTGGCTGTGCATGGCGCCGCAATGAGGATTGACGCAAATCTGGGCTTTCGGAAACTGCGGCGTGCCGCACTCTCCGCACTTACCGCCGACCAGACCGAGCAGCATATTCCGGTTGCGATAAAGGGAGGTCATGGCCGTCTGCAGAGGCGCTTCCGCCCGGATGCCCATGTCCGGTTCGATCAACTGGCGGAAGACCAGGAACTTGGCGTAATTGTCAATGGTCAGCTTGTTTTCCAGGGCACCCTTGCCGCCGTCCCGGGGAGCCAGCTTATTTATATTCTTGGTAACCCGGAAGCACAGAGCGTCACAGCCCTGGCCGAAACCGGCCACCACGATCAGATCGTTGGGCTTGGCATCGTCCAGCGCCCTGGCCAGCATCAGCAAAGGATGGGCCGAGCCGGTGTCGCCGCAGTCATCATGCAGGGAATCGGTTACTTTTTCCGGATCAATGCCGCTCAGCTGGGCGATCTTTTTACGGTCTTTTTTGAAAAAACAGGGAAAGACAAAGGTGTCCACCTCCTCCCCGGAGATGCCGGTCTTCTCAAACAGACCGGAAACCGCCTCGGGAATGATCTTGGCGTAACCTTCGTCTCTGACCCAACGCTCCTCCCAGAAATAATCAAAACGCCGACCCTTGCCCTTGTAGTGATCCACAAAATCACGGCTCAGGGTAAAGGCTCCCTTGAACTCGGCGATGACATCCTTGCTGCCGATGGTCACGCTGGCGGCGCCGTCGCCGTACCACATCTCGTAAAAATAGGCCGGCTTGGTTTCCCGGGCGTCGGTGGCGGCCACCATGACACTGTTCTTTTCCTTGCTCTTGACCGATTCCACGGCGCTGATCAGCGCCGAAGTGCCGGACCGCTGGGAAGACGTGAAATCAGCGGTAGCGATTTTTTCGCTCAGATTAAGGGCCGTGGAAACAATCCCGGCGTTTTGCCGGTCCGTAAAGGGCAGGCTGGTCGAAGCCAGGTAAAGCCCGTCTATCTGTTGTTTGTCGTATCCTTTCAAACAATCACGCGCCGCGGCCACCGCCATGGTCAGACTGTCTTCATCCCAGTTGCACATGGAGCGTTCGCCCTGGGCCACCATCATGATGGCCGGCGCGAACCAGCCCATGGTCTGAAAAATGGACATGCGGTTCAGCCGGTAACGCGGAACAAATGCGCCATAAGAAGTGATGCCAATCATTTTATATATCTCCTTATTCAATTTCCGGTTGTTATCATATAATTCATACGGATTCTAAAAAAACAGGCTTCGTTACTGCTTGAATATCTTTTCGATCAATTGTGACTTCATCACGTCGCCTTCAATAACGAGCTTGCCCGAGGAAAAAGCCTGCATGGGCGGCAGTTTTCCGGCCATCATGTCCAGAAAATCAGTATCACCCATCTTGATAGTGCAGGTGGCCTGGTCTGCCGCGCCCTGATTGACGGTGCAGGTTTGATCCTTGACCACGCAATGCCATTCCCCGCCTCCTCCGCCGGAAATGATAAAATTAAAGACCACGTCCACGCCGGCCGCCGCGTCTTTGACAAAATGATCGGGCATGGAATCAAAATAATCCGACACCGAACCGGCCCCCGCCGGGGTTTCCGCGGCTGCTTCGGTTTCGCCCCCGTCCGCCTGGGGTGGCGCCGTCAGGGCCGTCAGCACGTCACCGACCTGGTCGTTGAGCTGCCAGTATTCCCGGCCGTTTTTCAGGGAACTGATGCGGGTAAAATTATCCCGGATATCTTCGGCCGAGGGAAAATCCTTGTCCCCGCCGTCGAGAACCGCGCCCGGACCGGTAACCAGCCCCGCCCGGTTGAAAAAGCCCATGCCGGCGTTGTAGATGCTGCCGTTGACCGGGCAGCGCTCGCTGCACAGGTAGAGGGCCATGGCGCTGACAAATTCCGGATCCATTTTCTCGAAAATATCGGGCGGCATAATGTCTTCGGTCAAACGGGAGGCCGCGATCGGCGCGATGGTGTTGACCTTAACATCATATTTGGCGCCTTCAATTTTGAGCGTGTTCATGAAACCCACCAGAGCCATCTTGGCCGAGGAATAATTGGTCTGACCGAAATTCCCGTACAGTCCGGCGGCCGAGGTGGTCATGAGAATCCGACCGTAACCCTTTTCTTTCATTACCTTGAAAGCCGGCCGGGTAACGTGGTAGGCCCCGTGTAAATGTACGTCCAGAACAGCCTGCCAGTTTTCCGGTTCCATTTTGACAAAGCTCTTGTCGCGCAGAATGCCGGCGTTATTGATCAGGATATCAACCGTTCCGAAAGCGTCCAGAGCCGACTGAATAATCGCCTGGCCGCCCTCGGGGGTGGCCACGTTGTCGTAGTTGGCCACCGCTTCTCCGCCGGCGGCCTTGATCTCCTCGACCACCTTGTCAGCCGCCGAGGAAGAGCCTTTACTGCTGCCATCCCGGGAGCCGCCCAGATCGTTAACCACCACTTTGGCCCCGCGGGCGGCCAACTGCAGGGCGTAAGTCCGGCCCAGTCCGCCGCCGGCGCCGGTAATAACGGCTACCCGGTCATCAAAACGGACTTCGTCTTTGGGAATATCGCCATATTCAAAAACACCCAGGTCAATGACGGTGTCCCCGGTTTTGGGATTAACCACCCGCCACAGGGCCTGGCCGTCGCTTTCTTTCCATATCTGCAGCCGGATGGGATCACCGGGCATCAAGGGACGTGAAAAGCGACAGGCCATGCGCCGGGCTTTTTCCGGCTGCCCCGGTACCAAATTGTCTATCAGAAGCCGGCAGGCAAAACCGTGGGTGCACAGGCCGTGCAGAATCGGTTTTTCAAAACCGGCCATTTTGGCGAAATCCTTATCCACGTGCAGCGGATTGACGTCACCGGAAAGTCTGTATATAAGCGGCTGATCTTCCGAGGTTTGATCTTCGACCTCGATATCCGGTTGCCGGTCCGGAATAACGACCTCATTCTTAGGCGCGTTTTTGCCCCCGAAACCGCCGTCAAATCTGGCAAACAGGGTAATAATGCTGGTAAACAGTTTTTCGCCGTTGGAATGCCAGGTTTCGCTTTGGCCGACAATAATGGCGCCCTTGTCTCCTTTGTCGTAAATATCGGTGACCTGCCCCTCGGTTTTCAAGGTGCCTTCGGTGGGAATGGGGTTGTGGAAAATCAGTTCCTGCTCGGCGTGCAGCAGCCCCGCCAGATTCAGCTCCGTTTCCAAAGCGATCTTGGTCAGAAATTCAAAAATCGCCGCGATGGAAAAACTCGGGATGACCTTCAAATCTTTTTCATAGCAATATTCCAGATTCGAAAATCCGGCTCCCACCCCCAAAGCATAGAGAACCACGTCTTTCCAGGTGTAATCCCGGGTAACCGGTCCCAGTTTTTTCCCAACGGCATCCAGATTTAATGCCATGACCTACCTCCTTCATTATGAATTATTAACAATTGCGCCTGAGAACGAATAAAAGGACTGACCGATCTCACCTCCCCCTTTTTACCCCTTTTTTAATTTAAAGCGGGCCCGGCCGTTGCTGCCAGTATTGCTGCGGCCCGGCCTGTCAATCAGCAAAGCATTCCCGCTTCGCCTTGTCAGTCGCTTTCACCGGGCTGACGGGTAAAAGCGGGAATGAGTATAAACTTGAGTGTTTCCTTGACCACTTTCACGTACTGGTCGGATTCCACAGCCAGGATCGGCCGCAGAAAATTTTCCCCGGAAGTGAAACTGAACAGGGAAAGAACCATGGCCATGACCCTGGCCTTGGCCGAGGCGGTGATGGCGCTCTTGTCCATGGCCATCCCCATGGCCACGGCTATATTGGAGATATAGTCTGAAATGGCCACGCCCAGATCCTGGGTCTCCCGGGAGCGCATAAAAGAAGAAAACAGAATCAGGCGGGTGACTTCGATATTGTCAAAAAGATAGTCACACATGTCGTCAATGGCCACTTCCAGACGCCGCCGCAGCGACTGTCCCCGCACGTCCCGTTCGATGGCCTTCAGCTTTTTATCAATGTCATTATTAAAATTTTCCAGTACGGCCTGGTAGAGTTCTTTTTTCTCCCCCCAGTGATAATAAAGCGTGGAAATATCAATGCCCACGTCACGGGCGATCATGCGGGTGGTGGTGCCGTCGTAACCATAAGCGGCAAAGAGCTTCTGGGCGGAGGAAAAGATGCGGGCTTTCATGGAATCCGGTTGGGAAAGGGCTTTTTCAAGAATTGTAGCCACCAGCTCTTCCTTTGTATAAAATTTTCAAAGTATTATGAGGATGTTTTTGCGAAAAATGGATCGGCTGACTTTCACTACGGCATCCCCGGTATCGTCCCATGACATTGTCCAACCTATCGCTTCCATCATTTGATGGAAGCATGATAAACACTCCCGGATCTTCCTGTCAAGATTTTTTTATATACGGTCAGCCATCTCTTAATAGATTGCAATTTTAATTATTTAACTTATAATGACACTCTCAGCCCGGTTATTTCACGAGTCGATTTGGGCCCGAGCCCCTGGCTCCACCTGCAAGGCGCAGGGCGCGAAGCTGTAGTAATCTACCGCGAGCGGCCTGCAACACAGCAACTGCGCTCAAGGTGACTCGCCCGCAGGGTGAATTTTTTTCGACATCTAAATGGTGACGGCTTCGTAAAAAGTCGGGATTTTCCTTATCGCGTCACCCCGGCGGAGGCCGGGGTCCAGTAAAATCAAATAGTTCTGGATTCCGGCATTCGCCGGAATGACGATGTAAAGACTTTTTACGAAACCATCTAAATGGTTAAAATTCCATAAACGGCCAATGACAATTTGTATTTTAAAAAAAGACAGAAATTATCAATAACCATTTGAGTTTATTGGTTAAAACATTATAGTCGAAAAAATTCATGAAATATCCGGGTTAGGCCCGGCTTAAAACAAAGGAGAACTAATTATGTCATCATGGCGGGAGATTGAGGCAACGGCCGATGAAAACGGTTTTATACCGGAACAAACATACACGTCGCAGGCTGAGCGTTTCCCGATTTGTCCGGCCCCGGATCCACAACGCCTGAGACAGGAAAAAGAGACCTGGAGAATCTATTTGTCGTCCCGGCGCCGGCGTAAAAAAACACAGGTTTACAACGAATTGTTTCGTTACGAATGGATTGAAGGCCGGAAAAGAAAAGGCTTCTGGCAAAATATTGAGAAGGCTCTGAAACTGGCCGCGACCGGCGCGACGCCGGTCATAACTATTCCTTCGGCTGGTACCGGGCGTGATTTAATCAAAGTCGGTCTGGCCAGCGGTATTTTCGAATCAACGGCACCTCCCAGAATCAGAGGCACCTGCCGGGAAATCGCCGTGGACTATATGCGGCTGGCCAAACCCGGAGCCAGGATCATGCTGACCGAATATGACCAAAACAGCCTGGCCTCTCTTCAGGATACGGTAGCCGCCCTGATCGCAAAAGGCGCCCTGACCAGGGAAATGGTTGCTATCCGGAAATGGGATTTCAGACAGGTCGCGCCTCTGGCAGCAGACAGCCAGGACATCATCGTTTTTTCCCTGGTCGGCAATTACGCCACTATCGAGGAACAACCCCTGATCCTGCGCGAACTAGCCCGGTGCGTCAAGCCGGGGGGATACCTGATCGCCTCCACCATGACCGATAAGATCAGCTTCAATACCACCAACACCCTGAAAGGAAAATTGAAGCTCGCCCTGACTACGCCCCTGGCCATACCGGTTGCCATTGATTTTATCCCCTGGCAGATTCGCTGGGGAAAAATGGCGGCGGAAATGCATAACAAAGGCTACTGGAAAAATGTACCGGCCTCTGTCTGGATGGACTTTCTGCGGCCGGCCGGAATGGAAGAGGTGGCTATATATCCGGGACCATCAAAATTTCTGCCGGTGGAAGTTCTGGTGGCCCGGAAGCTCCCCACCTCATAAACCAATCACCGGCAGAAACCTGACGGGCTCGGGCCTTAACCCGGATACTTCATGAAATATTCGGGTTAACCGGCCAGCTTCTCCATGACTTCCCCGGCGGCCCGGATGGTCTCCTCTATATCTTTTTCAGTGTGAGCCGCGGAAACAAAAACAGCTTCAAACTGAGATGGAGCCAGGTAAATACCGCGCTCAAGCATGCCCCGGTACCAGGCGGAGAACCTGTCCAGATCGCTGGCTTTGGCGCTGGCAAAGTCCGTCACCGGCTGATCAGTAAAAAACATCCCCAGCATGGCTCCGACGGCGTTGATCCGAACCTTGAGGCCCGCTTTTTCCGCTGCCGCGCCCAGCCCGGCCACCAATTGATCCGATTTGCCCCGCAGGTCGTCATACACACCGACTGTTTGCAACTCCCGGAGCGTGGCCAAGCCGGCCGCCATGGCCACGGGATTTCCGGAGAGGGTTCCGGCCTGATAGACATTACCTTCCGGAGCGATATGACTCATGATCTCCTTACTGGCGCCATAGGCTCCTACCGGCATGCCGCCGCCGATAATCTTACCCAAGCAGGTAATATCCGGAGAAACCCCGTAAAGTTCCTGAGCGCCGCCATAGGCTACCCGGAAACCGCTCATGACCTCGTCAAAAATGAGCAGGCTGCCGGCCTGGTTGGTGACCGTCCGCAAAGTCTCCAGGAAACCCGGTTCCGGCGGCACCAGTCCCATGTTGCCGGCCACCGGCTCCACTATTATAGCGGCGATTTCCGAACCCCGTTCGGCAAATAGCTGCCGGACGGCCTGGTTGTCATTATACGGCAGAGAGAGGGTGTTTTTTATAACATCGGTCGGTACCCCGGGACTGCCGGGAATGCCCTGGGTGGCCACGCCGGAACCGGCATCGACCAGCAGGGTATCGGCATGACCGTGATAACAGCCGTCAAACTTGACTACCACGTTCCGGCCGGTCACGGCCCGGGCCAGGCGAACGGCACTCATGGTAGCCTCAGTGCCGGAGTTGACCATGCGAACCATTTCCAGGGAAGGAACAGCTTCAATAATCATGGCGGCCAGTTTCACTTCCAGGTCGGTGGAGGCGCCGAAACTCAAACCCCGTTCCAGGGCCGCGGCCACCGCTTTCATTACCTCGGGATGAAGATGGCCGACAATCATCGGCCCCCAGGAACCGATATAATCAATATACTGATTGCCATCGGCGTCGACTATCCGGGAACCCCGGGCTCGATCGATAAACAAAGGGGCAGCCCCGACCGACTTGCCTGACCTGACCGGGCTGTTGACTCCTCCTGGAATAATGGCTGCCGCTTTTGCGAACAAGCCTTCAGACTGTTCATGTTTCATCCTGTTCCGCCTTTTTTTTGAGGATTTTTCTCAAAATTCATCAGATTGGGACGGCTTTCTAAAAAGTCTTTACCTCGTCATTCCGGCGAAGGCCGGAATCCAGAACTATTTGATTTTACTGGATCCCGGCCTCCGCCGGGGTGACGCAATAAGGTAAATCTCGACTTTTTACGAAAACATCTTTCTTAACTTGACACAATTTGTCTGGCAAGCTTAAAAATATCAAAAAAATCCACCTCCGGTCAAGAACAGGCTGACCAGAACAGGCTGACCGGACCAATTAATTTACAACCCGCCGGAAACCTTTTTGGGGGGATTATTTTAATGACAACGACCAAAGCCAACAAAAAACTGGCTAAACTGATCGCCTACATGCTGGGACACTCGCCGGGAGAATTCGGCCTGGTCACTGACAGCGAGGGATTCGTGAAAACCAGTGAATTGCTGAAGGCCATCAATGAAGAAGAGGGCTGGGGGCATGTCCGGCCGGCGCTTTTGAATGAATTGCGCCTGACCCTGCCGCAGGTTCCCTTTGAAATCAGGGAGGAGCTAATCCGCGCCAATGACCGGCAGCGCCTGCCCGCCCAGACTCCGGAAAAGAAACCGCCACCGCTGCTGTATACCTGTATCCGCCGCAAAGCTCTGGCCCATGTCAATCGCGAGGGGATATCTCCGACGCATCACGAAAAAATCATTCTGGCGCCGGACAAAAAACTGGCCGAGAGAATCGGCCGGCGACGGGACGCGGAACCGGCCCTGCTGACCGTGTCCACTGAAACGGCCCTCAACCGGGACATTATTTTTTTTAAAGCTGACCCGCCCCTGCTGGTGACAGATTTTATTCCGCCGGACTGCTTTACCGCCCCCTCCCTGCCCAAAGAAAAAGCGGCCGCCGCCAAACCCGTTAAAAAATCGGCCCCGGACAAAGATAAGCAGCCGGGCGATCAGGCGGGTTCCTTTGCCATGAAACCTGAGGCCGCGACTGTTGCGGGCGGAAAAAATAAAAAGAAAAACGAAAAGGGCCCTTCCTGGAAAAAAGAACGAAAAAAAATCAGGCGGGACAAACAAAAAGGCTGGCCGGACCGGGATCAATAAACCAGGCCGGGTAAAAAGAAGAACCGCGAGAAAAAATTTTCACCTTGATCCCCCGCCAACAGCATTACGATTCCCGGGTTAATCGTAATGCCGGTCCAGAAGACGGATAATGTCACTGGTCACATCAACCCGGCTGCTGGCGGCGGCAACCCGTTGCTTTTCAACAATAACGGCGTAATCGGTATCTTCCACATACTGGGCCAGAATAATCTTCAGCTTGGCCCGCATGTCGCGGACCAGTTCCTGGTCCATCTCCCGAAGCTTTTTATCCAGATCGTTCTTCTTCCATTTAAATTCTCGCACGCTTTTTTCAAGCGCCTCCTTCAGTTCAGATATTTCTTCCGGATTCTGGCGGTTTTCCCGGGCCTTGGCCAGAAGATTCTGGTTTGTTTCAACTTCCCGGCGTTTTTTTTCCAGATCATCCCGTTGTTCCTTCATCTTCTCGCCGAACCTGTCTTGAAGCTTTTTGCCGTAATCAGATTCAGCCAGGATTTTACCGGTATTAATAATGCCTACTTTCAAATCAGCTGCCGCCGTCAGGCTGCTGGTGAACAAAAGCAGGACTACCATCAGCGCCATTATACCCGGGCAGAGATATTTTTTATCATGAATCATGTCAGAACCTCTTTAAAAATTAACGATTTCCTGGAATCTTGACGTTTTTGAAAAAAGTCCGGATTGACGGTTTCGTAAAAAGTCTTTACATCGTCATTCCGGCGAAGGCCGGAACCCAGAACTATTTGATTTTACTGGGTTCCGGCCTCCGCCGGGGTAACGCAATAAGGAAAATCCCGACTTTTTACGAAGCCATCAATTTTTAAATATACCTTAAAAAAGGGCCCTGAAACAAGCGAAACCTCCATCATGGATATTCATGAAATATCCGGGCTATATTCGGCTATATCCCGGGAGCTACGACCGGGTCAGGCGGTCGCCCACCCATAAAGCATTTTAATCTCCCGGGGCCAGAGTGTGCTGTCCCTGGTTTCCAGGATGAGTGGGATATCATCAAAACGATGATCCCGCATCAGCCGACGAAATGGTTCCAGGCCCAGACTGCCCCGTCCCAGACTTTCATGCCGGTCAACCCGGCTGCCCGGTTCCACCCCGGCATCATTCAGATGGGCGCCCCGGCAATACGAAAAGCCGATGGTGTCTTCAAAAGCCGCCATGATTTTATCATAGTCCCCCTGGGCGCGCAGGTCATAGCCGGCGGCAAAGGCGTGGCAGGTGTCGAGGCAAACCCCGAGGCGACTTTTATCTTCCACCCTGGCCATGATTTCGGCAATCTGTTCGAATGAAGAACCGAGCTGGTTGCCCTGCCCGGCTGTATTTTCAATAACTGCCGAAACCGAACCAGCGCCGTCCAGAGCATAATTAATCGATTCGGCAACGCGGCCGATACAGCGGCGGACCGAAATCCTGCCCAGATGACTGCCGGGATGAAAAACAAGAGCCGTCAGCCCCAATTGTTCACACCGGGCCAGTTCATCCGCAAAGGCCTCCCGGGAACGCCGCAGACCCTGCTCTTCGGGATGCCCGAGGTTGATGAGATAACTTCCATGGACCAGAACACGGGACGGATCAAAAGAATGCTTGGCACAATTTGCCTTAAAAGCCTCAATGCCGGCGGGGCTTAACGGCGGAGACCGCCACTGACGCTGATTTTTGGTAAAAAGGGCGAAAGCCCCCGCACCGAGGCCGGCGGCCCTGACCGGGGCGTTTTCCACGCCGCCGGCGATACTGACATGAGCGCCGACATACTTCATGTTATTCCTTTCTCAAGAGCTCTTCTTGACAAAATGAGCGTTGTTGGCGTAAGTTGAAAAAATTATCAAAGGGGGGGCAGCTTTATGAAATCTTTATGGAATTACCTGAAATTAGCCTGGCTGGGATTCTGGCTGATAATGGCTACGCTGGTTCTTTTTCTGCCGATAGTGCTCGCCGCCCTGTGCAGCCGCAGCGGCAATCTCTCTTTTTCCCTGGCCCGCCTGTGGGCCTTGACTATTCTCGCGGTTTCCTTTACCAGGACTCGTCTTCGTGGCCGGGAAAACATCGAGCCCGGTCGCTCCTATATTATTGTTTCCAATCACCAGTCCCATTTTGACATCCTGTCGCTGGTAACCCGCCTGGGCATTCCCTACCGCTGGGTAATAAAAAAGGAGTTGCGCCACATCCCCCTGTTCGGCTACGCTCTGTACGCCTCCCGCAACATTTTTATCGACCGGTCCAACAAACAAAGCGCCATCGATTCCATCAACCAGGGGATTGACCGCCTGCCGGCGGGGGTTGGCGTCCTGTTCTTCGCCGAAGGTACGCGCTCGCCTGACGGCCGCATCCAGCCCTTTAAAAAAGGAGGCTTTATCATGGCCGTCCAGCGGGGAATGCCGATCCTGCCGGTAACGGTAAACGGCAGCCGCAAGGTGTTGCCCAAGAACAGCCTCTTTTTTTCACCGGGAAAAATAGAGGTGGTGGCCGGGCCTCCGATTGAAACCAGCCATTACACCATGGACAACCTGGATGAACTGATCACAAAAACCCGAGCGGTTATAGTGGAAAATTTTAATCCTGATTATCCCCGATGATGTACTCGTAAAAAGTCCAAATTGGGATGGCTTCGGAAAAAGTCAGCCCTAATCCTCGGATGCTTCACAGGCGTCCAGAAACCGTTCCAATTTAATTTTCTGCATGGGCAATAATTTGTCGAAACTGACGCACAAAGTCCGGATGGATTTATTGTTGGGCAGTTGCGCCACTTCAAAATCAGCCACTGTCTTAAAACTGATATCTTCCACCACCATGCCCTTACCCGGCACCATTATGGACAACGTTTTAATACCATCCAGATTTTTCTTGCTTTCCACGTATTGCACCGCCAACCCCTTCATGCCGATATCCTTGATGGGGCCAAGTTTCACCTGAACCGGTTTGCCCAGTTTCAAAAAAGAAGGCCTGGACACTATGACCAAGGCACCGTTGGCGACAGTAAAACGCTTCCAACGTCTTTGATTACGCTTGTTCTCTTTTTTTGCGGGCATGCTTCACCCCCCCCGGATGCTTTATTCTACTCTGAGATGATCTTTCGGAAATTATCTTGTAGCTGCTCCCATCGCCGGCAGGTTCGCCGAAAGCCTGAATTTCAAACAAAATTCTATTTTGATAATATAACAAAAAATGACGTTAAAGTCAATAATGATGGCTTCGTAAAAAGTCCCTACCTCGTCATTCCGGCGAAGGCCGGAATCCAGAACTATTTGATTTTACTGGACCCCGGCCTCCGCCGGGGTGACGCAATAAGGGAAATCTCGACTTTTTACGAAAACGTCAATAATCAGGGACCCCGACCCTGTCTCCACCAGCTTACCCCGTCGGGCCTGTTGCGATCGGCCGGTGAAAGTGTTATTTTA
>JBKHHL010000186.1:0-4414 GCA_046539175.1 Desulfosudaceae bacterium | reverse complement strand
CCAAGCCACTATTATTGACACAGGCGCTTTTATGCCATATAAAAGCCATGGGGAGCAGGCCTGAAAAAAACCGCTTCAACCACACTCACCCTGGCAAGTACGGGCCCTGACAAGAACGGGATGGTTCAATGGCACCGCGGGAACAACCAACACGGGTTCTACTGGTGGAAGATGACGAAGACGATTATGTCCTGTTTGAAGCCGTCGCCTCGGAAATCACCACCCCCCCCCTGGAACTGACCTGGGTGGACACCGCCGCCCAGGCCCTGGAAGCGGCTGAGCAACAGACCTTTGATGTTTTTTTCGTTGATTTCCGGCTGCCGGGGTCAACCGGCCTGGAATTACTGCGTTCGCTCCGGGAAAAAGGCCATCAGCAACCCTTCATTATTCTAACCGGCCAGGGCGATCAGACCATTGATATTCAGGCCATGGAAGAAGGCGTTGCCGATTACCTGGAAAAAGACCAGTTGTCGCCCTCTCTGCTGGAGCGGGTAATCAGATACGCCCTGGCCCGGGCAAAAACCTGGAACGCCTTGAAGCGATCTGAGGAATCTTTGCGGATTCTTTCGGGAAAACTGATTCAGGCCCAGGAACAGGAACGAACCCGCCTGGCCCGGGAGCTGCATGACAGCACCAGCGCCAATCTGACGGCCATCAAGTATGCCATCGAAAAAAAATTGTATGAGAGAGGCGATCAGGCGGATGATGCGGAGGCCGCTTACTTCAGGTATTTGATCGGTCTGATCCAGGAGACCAGCCAGGACATCCAGCGGATTTATTCTGATTTGCGGCCCGCGATTCTGGATGATCTGGGTGTCCTGGCGGCGGCCGAACGCTTGTGCCGGCAGTTTGACGAAATTCACCAGGAAATCCGGGTTACCCCGGAGTTAGTCATCGACGAAGCGGATGTGCCCCAGCAGCTCAAGATCGTGATCTACCGGATTTTGCAGGAAGCGTTGAACAATATTGCCCGGCACAGCCGGGCCGATCAGGTCCAATTATTCATGGAGCAGACCGATGACGACGGCCTGCGCCTGGTTATCAGCGACAACGGCCGGGGATTCGAGGCCAACGCCTTTCTGCGGGCCGAAAGCGAAAATCTTTCCGGAGGCTTCGGTCTCATGAATATGAAAGAGAGGGTTGTCTTTTCCGGCGGCCGGTTTTCCATTGACTCTGCCCCGGGGCGGGGCACAACTCTGGACATTGTCTGGCCGCGTTCTTTCCCGGCCGAACAGGTGGCCGATGAATCAGCTTAACCAATCCCCAGGGGGCAATCGCTTTACCGGCCTGGTTCTGTTTACCATGCTCCTGGCGGCTGTCTGCCTGACCAGCCTGTACAGTTATCTCCTTTTTCACACCCTCAGCGAATTGTTCTCAATCGTGGTGGCCGGTGCCATCTTTATAATTGCCTGGAACGGGCGGCGGATCATTGCCAACACCTATCTTCTGATCATCGGCATCTCTTTTTTCTTTATCGGCCTGATCGATCTTTTGCACACCCTGTCCTATACCGGTATGGACATTTTCAAAGAAACCGGCGCAGATCTGCCTACCCGCTTATGGCTCGCGGCCCGTTACCTGGAAAGCCTGACTTTTTTCGGGGCCGCCTTTTTTTTCAATAAAAAGGCGCTTGCCCACCGGATTTTCGGCTTTTATGCCGTCATTACCACGGTGCTGCTGCTGTCGATTTTTTTCTGGGATATTTTTCCGGCCTGCTTTGTGCCCGGCGACGGCCAGACGCCTTTTAAAATAATCAGTGAATATATTATTTCCTTTATCTTTCTGCTTTCCCTGATTTTGGTGGTCAGGCACCGCCGGCAGTTTGATCCGGTCGTGGCCCGGCTGTTAATGGCCGCCATGGGGGTCACGGTGGCCTCGGAGCTGACCTTTACCCTTTACGTCGGCGTGTATGATTTTTTCAACCTGGTCGGTCATTTGTTAAAGGTCATCGCCTTTTATCTGCTTTACAAGGCGATTGTGGAAACCGCTTTTCTGAAGCCCTATACCCTCCTGTTCAAAGAGCTGCGTCAGCGGGAGCAGGAGCTTGAAAAGAGCCGTAATTCTCTTTTAAAGTCCCACGGCCGCCTGGAAGACCAGGCCTATGAGCAGGCCCTGGAACTGGCCCAGGCCACCGCGGAATTAAAGACAACCCGGGTTGAAAAAGAACAGGCCGAGCACCTCTATCAGCGGGTGGGAGACCTGATCCCCTTCGGGATATGGATTTGCGACCTGGAAGGCCGGTTCCTCTACCTGAGCGAATCCTTGCGGAATATGCTGGGTGAAACCGGGGCGGGTCTCAAGTTTGACGACCTGGTTGAGCGGTTACCCCCGGAAACCGCCGCAGAGACCAGGTCTGCCTGGCGGGACAGCCTGGCCTCGGGCGGCGTCTGGGATCATAAATTGCGGATTCGGGATAAACACGGCCATTACCGGACCATCCTGAGCCGGGGTACCCCTTTTCGCGGGGAACAGGGAGACCTGCTTTTCTGGGGGGGCATTAACCTGGATATTTCCGAGCGGGAAAGACTGCGACAGGCCCTGGAAAAAGAGCGCCGGCGGTTTTACTTTATCCTGGAGAATCTGCCGGCTTTTGTTTTTCTTCTGGCCAGCGACTATTCCATTTCTTACGCCAATCAATATTTCAGAAACCAGTTCGGCGATCCCGAAGGAGCGGTTTGTTATCGTCTGCTGCGCGGGTTGGAGAGCCCCTGTCCGGAGTGCCGGGTAACCGATATCCTGAAAACCCGGGAGCCCCTGGAGTGGGACTGGCCGGAGGCGCCGGACAACCGGGCCTATCATGTGTACAGCTATCCTTTCACCGATATTGACGGCACCGAATTGATTCTTGAAATGGGGGTGGATATCACCGAACGGGTCGCGGCGGAATCGCGGATAAAGGAGTATTCCCAGGAACTGGAAATCAAGAACCAGGAGCTCCAGGATTTTGCCTATGTGGCTTCTCACGATCTTCAGGAGCCGCTCCGCAAAATCGGTACTTTCGGCAATCTCTTGCGCACCAGGCATGGCGATGCTCTTGATGAAAAAGGCAGCGACTATCTGCGACGCATGGAAAACGCCGCCCGGCGCATGCGCCGTCTGATAGCGGCCCTGTTGGAATATTCCCGGGTTACAACCAAGGAGGGCCTGTTTGCCATTGTTGATTTGAATCATGTGGTGGAGCAGACGATTGAAAACCTGGAAAACCAGATAAAGCAAACCGGGGCCAGGATCGAGACCGAGCCCCTGACAACCATCCGGGCTGAACCCAACCAGATGCGCCAGCTTTTTCAGAACCTGATCAGCAATGCCGTTAAATTCAATGATCAGGACACTCCGGCCGTGAATATCCGGGGCCGGGTAGTTGATCATCACAAGGGCCCGGTGGGTTCCCTGTCAATCAGTCTGCCCAATGCCTGGTACCAGATTTTGATTCAGGATAACGGCATCGGCTTTGAGGAAGAATTTCTGGAGCGGATTTTCGCTCCCTTTCAACGCCTCCACAACCGCGAGCAATACGAAGGCACCGGGATCGGTCTGAGCATATGCCAGAAGATTGTGGACCGTCACGGCGGCACCATAACAGCCAGAAACAATCCCGACCGGGGCGCCACCTTTATTGTTACCCTGCCATTCCAGAAGCCGGTGAGGATATGAATCAGCCGAACCAGGATAAGAGTCTGAAGGTGCTGATGGCGGATGATGATCCGGATGATCGCCTCCTGATCCGGGAAGCCTTTGAGGCAGCCGGTATCGCCTGTGAGCTGCGAATGGCCCGGGATGGCCGGGAACTGGCCGCTTATTTAAGCCCGGAAAATTCTGGTTGGGATGAGTGCGGCCAGTCTTTAGCTGATATATTTCTGCTTGATTTGAACATGCCCCGCAAAGACGGGCGCGAGATACTGGAGGAAATTAATCGGAAAAAGATTGTTGTTCCAGCTCCCATTATTGTTTTTACTACTTCCCGGGCTGAAGAGGACGTGCGGGCCGCCTATGCCGCCGGGGTGGCAGCCTACGTTATCAAACCCGATAATTTTGACAAATTGCTGGAGTTTGTGAACAGATTGAAAGACTATCGCTCGGGTAGCCGATCGCGGCCCTTTCCGGAGGCTTTGCGGTGGCGGCCGGTCAGGCTGTGAAGGCTTGGTAAAAAGGTAAAAAGTCGGGATTTGACATATTTCGAGCCCCGGTGTATATTTTGTTGCCCGGTATGTCTTGTCACCCGGTGTATTTCGCACTTGGTGTCTCTTGGCATCCCGGTGTCTCTTTCGTCACCCCGTCCCGGATCGGAGTCCGGGATGACCATCAAGCCGGGGTCCAGGAGGGTCGATTCCATCTGGATTCCGGCATGCGTCGGAATGACGAGGTAAAGACTTTTTACGAGAACTTTATTGGTTAACCAACGATTGTCGAAAAA
>JBKHHL010000049.1:0-16475 GCA_046539175.1 Desulfosudaceae bacterium | reverse complement strand
GAGCGCATGACTGGCAGTCATGAGGTCAGGGGTTCGATCCCCCTCAGCTCCACCACCACATCAAAAAGCCCGCCCGCTTCGGGCGGGCTTTTTTTTCGCAGGGACAATCATGATAACCATCCGCTGGCTCGGCGCGGCCGGCATTGAACTGGTTGCCGGGAATCAAGCCGTTTTGGTTGATCCTTATTTATCCCGGGCGGGAAAACACCTCGTCTGCCCTTTTTAAACCTGGCCGCTTTTGTTAAAACCCTGCGGCGTCAGGCACCACAAGCTGAGATTCGCATTCTCCGTCCCCTGGAAAAAATTTGCCTGTCCTGACCCCTTTTTCCAGTAAAATATCCGGTGAAATATTCGGGCTGACCGGTGACGGCCAACCCGGCCGGTGTTGATTTTATTTGATCTCCACGACCGGGTTGGTTATATTAAAAGCATGATACATATTTGCGTCATAGACGGACAAGGCGGCGGCATCGGCGGCGCCATTATTAAACGGATCAAGGCGGATTTCGGAGAAGCGGTCGAAATCACCGCCCTGGGCACCAACGCTATTGCCACGGCGCAGATGCTCAAGGCCCGGGCCAACAAGGGCGCTTCCGGCGAAAACGCCATTATCAGGACATCCCAGACAGCGGACGTAATCATTGGTCCGGCCGGAATTATCGTCGCCCACGCCTTGATGGGCGAGGTAACGCCCTTGATGGCCGAAGCCGTGGCCGCCTGCCCGGCCCAGAAAATACTGATTCCATTGTTCCAGGAAAACGTGGCCTTTGTCGGGTTGCGCCAGGAACCTCTGCCGCACCTGCTGGACGCCATGATTGAAAACCACTTGAAGGACCTTTGTCAGGAGCATAACAATGTGTGAAGCCAACGCCTACCTCAAAAAAGATCAGAACGACGAACTTGTCATGGAAGCGGTTGACCTGGTGGAACCGGACGAGAACGGCATTAAGCTGATCAGTATCTTTGGAGAACAGAAATTTTTGAACGCCCGCATCGAGTCTCTTTCCCTGGTTGATCACAAAATTTTTTTAAGAGAAAACGATTAGTCTTTCCAAGTTTTCGTCGGGGTGGGAAATAGCCCTTTATGAAAGTTACTATCGCGAAAACCTCCGGTTTTTGCATGGGTGTTCGCCGGGCGGTCGACCTGGTCCTGGACGCGGCCAGCACCCAGACCGGTCCGATAAAAACTCTGGGGCCGCTTATTCACAACCCCCAGGTTCTGTCTTTGCTGGCCGAAAAGCAGATTACCGTTATGGAAACGCCGGTGACCCCGGGCACCGGTCATGTTCTGATCCGGGCTCACGGCGTTCCGCCCCGGACAATAGAAGAGCTGCACCGGGCCGGCTACTCCGTTATAGACGCGACCTGTCCCCGGGTGATTAAAGTTCAGACCATCATCCGCAAGTACGCCCGGCAGGGCCACACCGTCATTATTATCGGAGACGAAAACCATCCCGAGGTTACCGGCCTGCTCGGATTCGCCCCGGGTCGGGGAGTAGCGGTCAACAGCCTGGAAGACCTGCGGCAATTGCCGCGATTTGACCAAGCCATTATCGTGGCCCAGACAACCCAGAACACAGCGCTGTTTGAAGCCGTCCGCGACTGGACCCGGGCCGAGCATCCGCACTACAAAATTTTTAACACCATCTGCCCTTCCACCCAGAACCGGCAGGCGGAAACCGAACGGCTGGCCAACGCCGTGGACGCCATGATCGTGGTCGGCGGCTATAACAGCGGTAACACTCAGCGGCTGGCTCAAATTTCCGCCCAAAGCGGCCGGCCGGTCTATCACGTGGAGACCAGTCAGGACATGGACTTTTCGACTGTAGCCGACGCCCGGCGGGTCGGAATCACGGCCGGCGCCTCCACCCCCAACTGGATCATCAATAAAATCTACCGGGACCTGGAAGCGACTCACTACAAAACCAAGGGACCTTTTGTCCGGCAGCTGTTTTTATTTCAGCGGCTGCTGCTGCTTACCAATATCTACCTGGCGGTGGGGGCCGGGTTTCTATGTTACTGCGCCTCCCACCTGCGCTACGCCGAACGTTTTCTGCCCCATATCGTCATTGCCGTCTTGTATGTTTTTTCCATGCATACCCTTAACCGGCTGACCGGCATTGAGGAGGATCGCTACAACGACCCCTACCGGGCCGTTTTTTATGAAAAACACATGGTGCTGCTGGCCGTGCTGGCCATAGCGGCCGGCGCGGCCGGCCTGCTGGTAGCTTTTTTTCTGGGGCCGGTGGCTTTTCTGCTGCTGCTGGTCATGAGCGGCCTGGGCCTGTCCTACAACCTCTACCTGATTCCGGAAAGATTCCAAAAAATCCGTATCCGCCGGATTAAAGACATTCCCGGTTCAAAGACAATTCTGATTTCAGCGGCCTGGGGGGTGGTAGTGTCCGCTTTTCCGGCGGTGGCCTCCAGCTCCCTGAACCTGTCCGCCCTGCTGACGACGATCTGGTGCGCCGGTATAGTTTTTGTGCGGTCCGCCTTTTTCGATATTATTGACATGCAGGGCAACCGCCTGGCCGGCAAGGAAACCATTCCCATTCTCATGGGCGCGGACCGGACCCTGGTTTTTTTGAACCTGGTCCTGGCCGGTTTGTTCCTTCTTCTTCTGGTGGCCAGCCTGCTGGGGATCGTGTCCACCCTGGGATACGCCTTACTGTTGTTTCCCATCACCAGCGGCCTGCTGCTCCTGGCCTATAAAAAACGCCTTGTTTACAACGGAGCCCGGCTGGAATTCCTGGTGGAGAGCCAGTTCATCCTGGCCGGCCTGATAGGCCTGGCCTGGGCCGGGCTGGTCTGAGGCCGGACCAGGCCAGGCTCAGGGCGCCCGGGAGTAGCGCCAGAGCGACCGCCAGCAGTATTATACGCGGGAAAAGAAAAAAGGTTTTCATCTTAAAGTCCGAGGACAAGGATCAAACTGCCATGACCCCACCACCGGTTACCATTCCCATAGACGGGGTGCTGGATCTGCACACCTTTCGACCGGACGAAGTCAAATCGCTCTTGAACGAATATTTTAACGAATGTATCAACCGGGGCATTTTTTCGGTCCGGGTGATTCACGGCAAGGGTACTGGTGTCCTGAAAAAAAAGGTATGGGCCGCCCTGGCCGCCCATCCGCGGGTAGAGACCTACGGCCAGGCACCGCCTTCTGCCGGCGGCTGGGGCGCCACCATCGTCAGCCTCCTCCCCCCGGAATAAAAAAGGCCGGCCGGCGCGCCAGGGCGCCGGTCGGCCGGTCCATAACTTTATTTTGCCCGCGGCAGGCTATCCCGTTATCAGGAAACCTTTTCTATCAGCATCGCTCCGCCGTTGCCAAAGGCACCGCACAGCGAAGCCGCGCCGTATTTGGCGTCCGGGAAATCAGTCTCCAGCACGTTCAAAAGCGTCACCAGAATACGAGCTCCGGACTCGCCCAGGGGATGACCCAGGGCGATGGCGCCGCCCCAGACATTGACCCTGTCAAAAGGCGCGTTGTCATTGTCCAGCTTGAGCTCTCTGACGCAGGCCAGCGCCTGGCTGGCAAAGGCCTCGTTCAACTCAATGGGACCGAGGTCGGCCGGGGACAGACCGGTTCTTGCAAAAAGTTTCTGCATGGCCGGTATGGGAGCGATGCCCATCATGGTGGGATCGCAGCCGCCGAACGCGCCGTAGCTGTATTTATAGGAATAGGAAAGGCCCAGGGCATCGGCCTTTTTGCGGCTCATCATCAGCATAGAGCAGGCGCCCTGAGTCAGCGGCGAAGAAGTGGCCGCCGTAACAACGCCGTCGGGCTTGAACGGAGATTTCATCTGAGCCATTTTTTCCGGATCAACCTTGTCCCGGATCCACTGGTCATGCTCCACCAGAAACTCGTTGCCTTCTGTGTCCAGGCCGGTCACCGGCACGATTTCTTTTTTGAACTTACCGGCGTCGCGGGCGGCGGCGGCCTTCTTGTTGGACCAGAGGGCCATGTTGTCCATGTCTTCCCGGGCCACCTTGTAAACCTCGGCCACTTTTTCCGCGGTGGAGCCCATGGGAATTTCAGCCAGATCATAACGGCTGAACAACCGCGGCGGAAAATCCATGTTGGCGCCCATGGAGACCTTTTCCATGTCCTCCACCCCGGCGGCGATCATGATGTCGGTCTCACCGGTCATGATCGCCCTGGCGGCATGCATGGTGGCGGCCATGCCGGAGGGGCACTGGTTGGTGATGGTGTTGCTGGGAACGCTTTCCGGATAGCCTCCGGCCAGCCAGCCCAGCCGGCCGATATCGTTCTGCATCCCGGAAATGTTGGCGCAACCGACAAAAACCGCGTCCACGTCTTCGGGAGCGACTTTTTTGTTTCGTTCAAACAGGGCGTCATATACCGCTGTCAGCAACTCGTCCGGACGTTTATTTCTGAACCAGCCTTTTTCAGCGTGGGCCCTGCTGTTGGGCGTTCTGATACCGTCAATAAATACGCATTCTTCCATAATACCGTCTCTCCCTGATAATTTTGAGTTGAACCTTTTATTGTTCCGGTTAATTTCGCGGTTTATACCTTATCTGCAAACTCCTCTTCCGCCATGGAACGCATCTTTTTCTTGTCCAGCTTCTGCACCTCGGTCAGCGGCATATCCTCCACGATTTTGACCGCCCGGGGAACAGCGTACTTGGCTACCCGCTCTTTTAAAAACTCTATGATCTCTTCTGGTTGAAGATTTCCCAGGGCGGCCTCCGTGGGCTGAACATAGACGATCACCCGTTCGCTGCCTTCCCGTTCGGGATCGGGAATGCCCACGGCTGACCCCATCTCCACCTTGGGATGGGAAGAAAGTATATCGTCAAGTTCCCGGGTATACACCTTGTATCCGGAAACGTTAACCATATCCTTGGTCCGATCAACTATATAAAAGTAGCCGTCCTGGTCCACCTTGACCACGTCGCCGGTGCGGACATAGCCTTTTTCATCCAGACCGCTGCCGGCGTCCGGCCAGTAACCCAGCATTCGCTGCGGCCCCTTGAGGCACATTTCACCCCTTTTACCGGCGGCCATGTCTTCCGGGGAAAGAGGACTGCCCGTCTCCGTGTCTATCAGCAGAATTTCCGTGTCCGGAAAGGGAATGCCCACGGCCCCGCGCTTTTCGCTGGCCGAATGAGACTTCTTTTTCTTCCCCCCGGTCCGCTTGACCGTAAAGGAGATGAATTTGCCGGCCACCGTGCCGATGGTTTTGCTGCCCAGCAGGCGCAACCCCCGGTTGGCCACCGGCACAACTCCGGGAAAGCTCATGACAGCGCTGTTAATCCGCTGCGGAATGCGTCCGCCGGCCAGCCGCACCAGAAAGGAAGTATTCAGGTGGGTGTTGGGAGACATCTCGGACAGACCGTAGCCTTCCATGATCGCCCCGCTCGATTTTTTTTCATATTCCTCCTGGGTGCTAGGGGGCAGCGGCGCCGAGCCGGAAATCCCCAGCATGCCTATGCCCGCCAGTTCTTCCTGGGCGAGCTTGAGAAACTGGGTGGGAACTCCCATCTGCATCAGCGGCCGGTACTCCTTGATCATTTCCACCATGATCTTGGTGTCCCTGGCATCGGGAATCAAAATCTGATCCGCTCCCATCATAGTCATGACGTGCATGATCATGTGCCCGTAGGAGTGAAACAGGGGCAGGCCCAGGAGGACGGAAATAGCCCCCCGGATGGCCTTGCTGGCGGAGCCCTGAGCCCAGGTCGACTGCATGGCATTGGCATAAATGTTTCTATGCGTCAGCATGCAGCCCTTGGGAAGGCCGGTGGTTCCCCCGGTGAAAAGCAATAATTCCAGATCGTTTTTCACGTCAAAAGAAATCGTCGGGGGAACCGGTTCGGCGCTCTCTATCAGCTTGGACATCCAGACCGCTCCCGGCACATCCAGCTGAGCGTGTTCTGCCGGTGGATTTAAAGAATAGTCATCCAGACTGGTAACAATAAGATACTCTATCCCGGTTTTTTCCTTTACCTCGGCGGCCAGGTCCAGGTACTCATCCAGGCAGATGATAGCCCGGGGCGAGCCCTTGGAAAACTTGTGTTCCAGATTGGCCGGCGGCTCCAGGGAGCTGCTGGGAATCTGAACCAGGCCGGCCTTGGCAATGGCGTAATCAGCCACCACAAACTGGATACTGGTCGGCAGCAGGGTGGCCACCCGGTCTCCTTTCCGCAGCCCCAGCCCAGCCAGGGCGGCCGCCAGGCGATCAGCCTGATCTTTAACCTGGGGATAGGTCATCTTGAACTTGTTCTGGATCAGCCCTGTTTTTTTATACCTGGCGGCAGCTTCGTCCAGCATGTCGCCCACGGTCTTGTCCGGATAGGGCTCAAGGGTTTCGGGAATCCCGAACACCTTGTACTCTTTAAACCACGGCATTTTTTCGCTCAAAACAAGGACCTCCATATTCTCGTTGTTTTTGGGTATACTACCAGACCCTAGGTAAATAATGGCTGGGTCTGCATGGCAAAAGCCATGTCGCCTTCAATCTGCATCCCTCCGGACATGAACAGATTGACCGGATTGGTTTGTTTTTTAACCAGGGCGATGGAATCCGCAGTCTTCATCTTGAAGGTGGCGCTGGGGGTTTCCGCACCGTTAAAGATTGTTTCGAGGGTGACCTCGCTGCCGTCGTCATTGGAAAGCTTGGCGATCATTTTGCCCTTGAGGTTCTTTAAAGCGTCATATTTGGCTTTGTTCAGATCGCTCTGAATGCCCAGCAGCATGTCCAGGCTGTCGGTCTCGATCATTTTCTGCATATCTTCTTCGGATATAGCTATTTTGACCATGGGGTTGTCCAGCTCACCTTCTTTAACGTCAAATTCCGTGCCGTCTTTAACCACGTAGCAATATTTATTTCCGCCGACTTCAACCACCATGGAAAACTCGGTGCCGCCGAGCTGGGCAGCCGCCCCGCTTTCAGCAATCATTTGTTTGGCCATGTTGGGGGAAAAATCCAGAAGCAGGTCTCTAATACTGATATCTTTTGGTATATCCATTGTTTTTTTCTCCTTGTTTGGAAGCGCTCAGGCTTCAAAAAATTTATTTATATTCATCCCATTGCAACCATGTCAACAAAAAACATACATCAGGCCGCCCGCGGGCGGGGCCTTACAAGAACAAATCTTTGTTTTTAAATTGAATTATCGCCCCCTTTCCTGTCTGGCACCGGCTTCCTGCCAGCCGGCAACCAATAAAAGATTAACCGTGTAAAAATTGGAGCCGCCCCCTTCTTCCAGATTTGCGGCTCCCCGCTTATCCGCTGATCTTGAACTTTTTACGAAAACATCTCTTTTGTCGGGTTGACAAAAACGGTTATCTATCATAGAACCGGTACACAAAACTGACATGTCAGTTTTTAAAATAATAGCCCCGGGTCCGGATGTCAACTAAAAAACATAAGCCTGGCCGGATTCTGGTTAAGTTTTTGCCGGACCGGCCTAAATCAGTCTTGCCAAAAACCACCTTATTTGAAAAAATAAACAGGCATGATTCGGCAAAAGCCTTAAAGAAAAGAAAACAAGCCATGAAAGCATCTCAACGTAAACAACACATCCTGTTGTGCGCCAAAAAACTTTTTTCTTCCTGTGGTTTTTACCGCACCCAGATCTCCGACATCATCAAGGAGGCCCGGATCGCCCGCGGTACCATTTACCAGTATTTCGAAAACAAACAGGATATTTTCGTCACCCTGCTGGAAAACACCTACCTGCAATGGGAAAAGGCCATTTCCGAAGCCGTCCGGGGAATAGACCTGAGAACCATTACCCCGGAAAAATACCTGCGGCTGCGGGTCAGAACCACCCTGGCCTTTCTGGTGGCTGACCCGGATATCTGTAATATTGTCATGACCATGGGGTTCGGGCTTCCGGCTGAACTGGAAATGGCCACCCGCCGACTGGAAGAAAAAATCAGAATTATCGCCATTAATGATTTTCAACTGGGTATTCACAACGGACATATCCGGAGAGACCTGAACGTGGAGCATGTGGGAGAAATGATCGCCGGCGCTATTTTTCGATCCGCTTATTACGCCCTCAGCCAGCCGGCCCAACCGGGTCATCCGGTTGACGTGGAAACCCTGACTGATGATTTTGTGGCCTTGTTTGCCCCGGGTATTTTTCATTCCCGCTAACCCGGTTATTTCCGGTTAACCCCGATTGACTTCCGTCTTTATTTATGATATTAATCAATAAGATAGTAATTGATCGCCGATCACATATCACAATTATGCCTGAACAATCACGTTGGTACCGTATGTGACGGATTTCTGCTAATCCGGTTCTCTTACGGTCTGATTTTATCATCCCAGTGAAAAATTTTGCTAACAGGAGGAAAATTTAATGACCAGATTTACTCAGAGCTCTATTTTGACAAAGACGACCATGATGGTGAAAAATTCGCGGCTGCCTTCAACATGCCCAGATACGACGCCTGGCTGAAAGACACCTGTCTGTCTCTGCGCTATGATATAACCGGCAACTGGTGCGCTAAGCTGGAAGGCCACCTCATGGACGGAACCTACATGGGCAAAACCACCACTGACCTGGACTGGGCCCTGTACGCGGCCAAACTCACTTACAGCTTTTAACTGAAAACCGGTCTGGCCTGATGTTAGAGGGACTTTTTCACGAGTCGGCGCCGGCGCGACTGGCAGTTTCGCCCCGGCGGGACGGCCGGGTGAAATTCGGGCCGGACCGGAACACCAACTGGGACAACAAGCATGTGGCGGTCTTTGAGCATTACAAATAAAATCTGGGTCAGCCTGGGTATTTTACTGGCTGGATATTTTTTTTCCATCCTTTTCGGTTTTTTGAGCGGTATTAACACGGAAGACCGCCTCAAATCCATTTATGTCTATCTTTACCCGGCCTCTCATAAAAGCCAGGCAGCCCTGACAGCCTTTGACGAACAGATCAAGCTCTACCAGGACGCTTACCTGACCGGGGAGGCCGGCCTGATTGACAAGGCCGAACAGGCGGCCCGGGAAGCCAGCCAGGCCCTGCAGGAAATTCACAGCCTGGCGGCCAGGCAACAGCAGGAAGCAACAGCAGCTGACGACATTTCCGGGGCTCTGGAGCGCTTTACCCGGGACGCCCGGAAAGTTTACTCCCAGGCCATAACTGAGGCTGAGGCAGTAGCTCCCACCACCCTTGGCAAGCAAAGCTCCAACCAGCAAACCATCTTTTCCCTGGCCCAGACCACCAAAGAAATCCGGGCCCAGCTCCGGGATTTGCAGGCCGGTTATAATACCCGCCTGGAGCGGGAGCTTTCTTCGATTGTCCGGTTCAGCAAGCAGCAGCGCTATGGCAATTTAATTCTGTTTGTGGTGATAGCGGTTATGGCCAGCCTGCTGATCCGGTTTATGGTCCGGCGCTCCATTACCATCCCCTTGAACAATGCCGTGGACATGGTCAAAGACATTGCCGAAGGCCAGGGCGACCTGACCAAACGGCTGACCATAACATACCGGGATGAAATCGGCGAGCTGGCCGGCTGGTTTAATGTCTTTATCGACAACATGCGGGGCATGACTACGGATATCATCAGCCACGCCGGATCGGTCCGCAATTCAGCCACGGATCTGACTCAGGTATCAGGGCAAATGGCTGAAAATTCCGGTCAAATGGTGGATAAATCACGTTCAGTGACTTCGGCCATGGAGGAAATGGATGCCAGCATGGGAACCATCGCCGCCGCCATGGAGCAGGCCACTTCCAATACTGACACGGTGGCCAGCTCCACCGAAGAGATGAGCGCCACCATCACTGAAATTGCCCAGAATTCGCAGAATGCCTCCAATATCACCCAGAACGCGGTCACCAAATCGGACCAGGCTTCCCGACGTGTGAAGGAACTGGGGGCCGCTGCCGATGAAATCGGCAAAGTAACCGAAACTATTAATGAAATTTCCGAACAGACTAATCTGCTGGCGCTTAACGCTACCATTGAGGCGGCCCGGGCGGGCGAAGCCGGGAAAGGCTTCGCGGTGGTGGCGGATGAGATTAAAGAGCTGGCCCGCCAGACCGCGGAAGCTACCCTTGATATAAAGGATAAAATCAAATCCATCCAGGAGACCTCGTTTGGCACGGTCCAGGACATCGGCGATATTTCCGGAATAATAAACACGGTTAACGAAACCGTAACCATTATCGCCTCTTCGGTTGAGGAGCAATCCGCTTCTACCCGGGAAATCGCCTCCAATGTTTCGGAAATATCCCGGGCCATCGGTGATGTTAACGAGAATGTCTCCCAGGACTCTACCGCCATCAGCGACATAACCGAAGACATCACCAATGTCAACCAGCGGGCTTCCGATGTTTCCGGCAGTAGCGCCCATTTGACTGAAAGCGCCAACCACTTGTCGGAACTGGCCGATCAATTGTATCGGCTGGTAGCCAAATTCACGGTTTAAGGCTGGAGATTGTTCATGTCTGACCCTGTCCGGAGCTATACCGCCCGGGACTATATTAACGCCTTTGATTTACAACCTCATCCCGAAGGCGGATATTTCCGGGAAACATACCGTTGCGCCGAAACTATCGCCGGTTCGGCTCTGCCGGACCGGTTCCAGGAAAACCGTTCTCTTTGCACGTCCATCCTGTTTCTTTTATCCGCCGGTGAGGTCTCCCGCTTTCACCGCATCAAAGCGGATGAGGTCTGGCATTTTTACTGCGGTTGCCCGCTGGTTTTACATTTACTGGAAGCCGACGGCACACATCGCCGCCTCTGCCTGGGATTGGACCTGGCCGCCGGCCAGAGGCCTCAGGCCCTGGTACCTCATAATACCTGGTTCGGAGCCACCCCGCTTGAACGAGAGGGCTTTTCGCTTACCGGCTGCACCACCGCCCCGGGATTTGAATTTGAAGATTTTGAGCTGGCTGACCGGGAAACCCTGCGGAAACGTTTTCCCCGGCACGAGGCCTTAATCAATCAGTTAACCGTCTCTGCCCGGGTCAAATAACCGTCCGGACGAACTTCCTGTTGCCTGGCCGATTGTCCCTGACGATCGGAAAAAAGACTTGACAAGCATTGATATTACAATATAATGAGATGTTTTTAGAATGTTTAAGGTCTTAACCGCGGGCTTGGCAGCAGGTTAAGCAGATTATAATTAAATAAATTTGCGGATCATGGCAGTAAGTAGTCTTCAGGGATAGCCTCTGGGTAAGCCAGAGAGGCCCCGGAAACGACTCAGATCGGCACAGATCAAGGCCAGATGAAGGAGTTATTATGTATGCGGTCGTAGCTACCGGCGGAAAACAGTACCGGGTTGAAAAAGACCAGGTATTGCGGATTGAGAAAATTCCGGGTGACATTGGTGAGGCCGTCTCATTTGACAAGATATTGCTGTTTTCCGATGGCAACAGCCTGGAGATCGGCCAGCCGAGGCTGGACAATGTCTCCGTTAGCGGCCATATTGTTGAACAGAGACGGGACAAAAAGATCATTGTTTTTAAATACAAGCGCCGAAAAAGATATCGTCGTAAAAACGGCCATCGGCAGGCTTATACGGCCGTTAAAATAGACGCCATCAGCAACGCCTGAAACAAGCGGGTAAACGTCGGATAGCTTGTCGGCAGAGTACGGATAAGCTGCTGTCAGCCGACGGATTCAGCGCTTTAAGATTATTCTGAAAATTATAAGGAGCAGCTCTCATGGCTCATAAAAAAGCGGGTGGAAGCTCTAAAAACGGGCGTGACAGTAATGCCCAGCGTCGGGGCGTCAAGCGTTTCGGCGGACAGCGGGTAGTGGCCGGAAACATTCTGGTTCGTCAACTGGGAACAAAGTTTCATCCCGGTGAGAATGTCGGACTGGGCAAAGACTATACCCTTTTTTCAAAAATCGACGGGGTAGTCGCTTTTGAAACCAAGGGTAAACGCAAAAAAGTCAGCGTTTATGCAGCTTGAACTTCATTGACGAAGCCATTGTTGACGTTGCTTCCGGCAAGGGGGGCAGCGGATGTGTCAGTTTCCGCCGGGAAAGATTCGTCCCCCGGGGCGGGCCCGATGGTGGAGACGGCGGTAAGGGCGGCGACTTAATTTTCCAGGTCAACTCCGGCCTGCGAACTCTTCAGCAATTCAAAACCAAAAAAAAATATGCCGCCACCAACGGCGCGCCCGGCCAGGGCCGGCAAAAAACCGGCAAAAGCGGCCAGGACCTGGTAGTGTTTGTTCCGCCGGGGACAATCATCAGTGATCCGGTAAGCGGCACCATTTTCAAGGACATGGTTTCTCCGGAAGACCCCTACCTTTTTCTGGTGGGCGGCCGGGGCGGCAAAGGCAACCGCCATTTTACCAGCTCTACCTATCGCTCGCCGCGCTTTGCCCAGCCCGGCGAACCCGGTCGCGAAGCCACCGTCAAACTGGAACTGAAGCTGTTGGCGGACGTCGGCATTATCGGACTGCCCAACGCCGGTAAATCTACCCTGCTCAGCGTTATGTCGGCCGCCCGTCCGACCATTAACTCCTATCCTTTTACCACCCTGTCTCCCAACCTGGGCATGGTCTTCCTGAGCGGCAGTGAACCGATGGCCATGGCCGATATTCCCGGCCTGATTGAAGGCGCCCACCAGGGTACCGGCCTGGGTATCAATTTTTTAAAACACATCGAGCGAACCCGCCTGCTGGTTCACCTCATTGACGCCGCCGCGATTGACGAAAAAGCACCTCTCGCCGGCTACCAGATAATTAACAACGAGCTTCAGCAATTCAGCGACCGGCTGGCCGCCATGAAGCAGGTGGTGGTGCTGAACAAACTGGATATTCCCGAAGCCGGGAGCCGGGCGCGTCAATTTATGGCGGCCCTGCCGGAAGCTACCTGCTTTTGTGTTTCAGCGGCAGCCAACCAGGGGGTTGAGCCTTTAAAAAAATTTCTGTTTGAGGTATTATCACAAAACAGAAATAATGTTGCCGGCGACCTTTCTGAAGCCTTTGAAGACCAAGGTTTGAATCCGGCTTAAAAACGATTAAAGGCCAGGCTGGTGGTGCTCTAAATTGGATTAAAAACGGATGGACAAGCAGCGCAACCTTTTTTCAGAATGCACCCGCATAGTCGTCAAGGCGGGCAGCGGTGTGCTGACCGGAACCGCCGGGCTCAACCGGAGCGCCGTCAGCTCCCTCAGCCGTGATATCTGCTCGCTGATGGACAACCGCGTTGAAGTGATTTTTGTCTCCTCCGGCGCCCTGGCCTCCGGTGTCAGAAAGCTTGGCCTGAAGCAACGACCCACCGATCTGCCCACCCGGCAGGCGGTGGCCGCCACTGGCCAGGCGGGACTGATCATGGCCTATGAAAAGGCCTTTGGCCGTCATCACCGTCAGGTGGCCCAGATTCTTCTGACCAGCGACGACCTGGCCAGCCGGAAACGCTACCTGAACGCCCGCAATACCATTAATACCCTCCTGCACTGGCAGGTTGTCCCGATTATCAATGAAAATGACACCGTGGCCGTGGAAGAGATCAAATTCGGTGACAACGATAACCTGGCCGCCATGATTACCCTGCTGATGGACGCTGACGTGCTCATCAACCTGACTGACATTGATGGTCTGTATGACAAGGACCCCCGCGCCCATGCCGACGCCCGGCTTCTTGCCAGGATATCCTCCATCAGCAAGTCCCTGGAAAAAGCGGCTGGTGAAATTCCCGGTCCGCTGGGTACCGGCGGCATGCTCAGCAAAATTAAGGCCGCCCGAAAACTGAGATCGGCCGGCGTTCCCATGATAATAGCCAACGGACGCAAAAGAAATATTTTAACCGACTTGTTTGCCGGTAAGCAGAAAGGGACCTATTTCGAACCCGGTTCGAAAAAACTGCCCAGCCGAAAACGCTGGATTGCTTTCAGCTGTTCTCCGAAAGGAAGCCTGACCCTGGACGACGGCGCTGTCCGGGCCATAATCAAAGGGGGCAAAAGCCTGCTGCCCGGCGGCATAATCGCTGTTGCCGGGGAATTCGGGGTGGGATCTCCGGTGGAGCTGGAAACCAGGGCCGGGAAACGGCTGGGCGTGGGCCTGGTCAACTATGGCGCCACCGAAATTCGCACCATTATGGGATTGCAGTCCGCCCACATCAATAAAATTCTGGGGCACCGCCCCTATGACGAAGTAATTCACCGCAACAATCTGGTGGTTTCCCAGAATGACAATTATTGTTAAATCAACAACCAGAACAAAGGGTTTTTGTTATGTCAATTGAAACCACAATGATCAATTTCGCCCGGGCGTCCAAAACCGCCGCCGTTGAGCTGGCCGTTTGTCCGACTACCCGAAAAAACGAGGCCCTGAAACACATCGCCGATAACCTGCTGGCTGACGCCTCCAGGATCAAAGAGGCCAACGACCTGGATGTGGCCGAAGCCCGCCAACAAGGTTTATCCTCGGCCATGATTGATCGTCTGACCATCACCGATGATACCATTCAGGCCATGAGCGACGGCCTGCTGGAAGTGATCGCCCTGCCGGATCCGGTCGGTGCCAGAAGCGCCAGCTGGATCCGTCCCAACGGCCTGGAGGTAGCCCGCCTGCGAATTCCTCTCGGCGTCATCGGCATTATTTACGAATCCCGTCCCAATGTTACGGTTGACGCGGCGGCCCTGTGTCTCAAATCCGGCAACGCGGTTATTTTGCGGGGCGGTTCCGAGGCCATTCACTCCAACCAGGCTCTGGCGAAAAGCATTCACAAAGCCCTGGCTGCCGCCGGTCTGCCGGAGGCGGCGGTTCAGGTCGTCCCTTTGACTGACCGGGAAGCGGTCACCCACCTGATCGCCCAGGAGGATTATATCGACCTGATCATTCCCCGGGGCGGCGAAGGCCTGATCCGGTTTGTGGTACAGCACTCGGCGGTGCCGGTTTTGAAACATTACAAGGGCGTCTGCCATGTTTACGTTGATGCCGACGCTGACCCGGTCATGGCTGAGGAAATCTGCTTCAACGCCAAGGTCCAGCGTCCCGGCGTCTGCAATGCCATGGAAACCATGCTGGTCCACCAGGCCATCGCCCCGGAATTTCTTCCCGCCATGGCCCGCCGGTTTGAGGAGGCCGGCGTTACCATCAAAGGGTGCCCGGAGACACTCCGCCTGGTTCCGTCGGCCATGGAAGCCACGGAAGCGGACTGGCCCGAGGAGTTTCTGGATTTAACCCTGTCGGTCCGGGTAGTTCAGAACATGACCGGGGCCATCGCCCATATCTCAAAATACGGCTCCCGGCACACCGAAGCCATAGTCACCCGTGATTACGAACGCTCCCGGCGCTTTGTGGAACAGGCTGACGCCTCGGTGGTGCTGGTAAACGCCTCCACCCGCTTTAACGACGGCGGCCAGCTCGGGCTGGGCGCTGAAATCGGCATCAGTACCTCCAAGCTGCACGCCTTCGGGCCAATGGGATTGACGGAACTGACCACTACCAAGTTCGTGGTGCTGGGCAACGGACAGATACGGGAATAAGCTGATTTTATGAAAACTGGCCTTTATGGCGGCTCTTTTAATCCGGTTCACCTGGGACATGTGCAAATTGTCCGGATGGTTAAAAAATCGTTTTCTTTAGATAAGGTAATTATTGTCCCTTCTGCTCAGCCGCCCCACAAAAGCTCCGCCGAAATGGCTCCAGCGGACCTGCGCCTGGAAATGACCCGCCTGGCCTTTGAGGACCTGCCTGGTTGCCAGGTTTCTGATATGGAGCTCCAGCGTCCCGGCCCTTCCTTTACCGTCGACACGGTGGCCTCTTTGCGAGCGGAACAACCGGCCGGGGCCGCCAGCCTGTTTTTAATCATGGGCGTTGACGCCTTTCTGGAGCTGGACACCTGGAAAAACTTTTTATTCCTGCTGGAAACGACCCCGCTGATCGTGGTCCACCGCCCCCCGGCCGGGATCAGGCAGCAACAAACCGCCATGAAGCGCTTTTTAAACCACAAAATTTCCCGGAAATATACTTTTTCCAAACCGCGCGCCTGTTTTTTTCACCCCGTGCTGCCGCCGATCTTCTTTTTTACCCGGGTAAAACAGCCCCTTTCCGCCACCGAAATCCGGGCTCGCCGGAAAGCGGGACAACCGGTTAAAAAGCTGTTGCCGGACCGGGTGGATCGTGTTATCCAGAAACAAGGACTGTATTTATGACCAACGACGAGTTCCAGAATTACCTGGCCCCCTATCTGGCCGCGGTTTCCGGTCGTAAAGCCCGGGAAATCGTGGTGCTTGACGTCCGGGGCCGCACCTCCATTGCCGATGCCCTCATCGTCTGCTGCGGCAACTCCAACCGGCAGGTATCGGCTATAGCCGATTTTGTTGTCCGCTCTCTCAGGGATCAGGGCATCAAACCATTGTCGGTAGAGGGCTTAAGTGAAGGACGTTGGGTGCTGCTTGATTACGGCGGTATTATTATTCACGTTTTTTATGAATCCACGCGTCGCTTCTATGATATTGAGGGGCTCTGGTCGGATGCGGACCGACTTGATCTTTCTTCCTGAAGCTGTAAATACTTTTTAC
>JBKHHL010000048.1:0-16606 GCA_046539175.1 Desulfosudaceae bacterium | reverse complement strand
CCGGGACCGGCTGGAGGCCTCCAGCCAGACCTCTGGCCGGGACTTCGCGCCGGCCATAGATTCCCCGGCCTGATCCCCGGTCTGGTCCCCGTCCGCGGGTTCGCGGTCTGCGGCCTGCTTTACCAGCGACAAGTTCGTTTCTTTACCGGTGATTTCTATTTTCCGGATATCATCAACGGCAAAGGACAAAACTGTCTTATCCCGCAGTTCCGCGGCGCTTTTGTCAAACACCCGGCGCAGGCGGCCCCGGGCGTGGTAAACCCGGGAGTCATCCCCCAGCCGGACAAAAGTATGCTGATGAGAAGCGGCGCTTTTGCCCACCTGGATTTTTCTCAGCAAAGAATCGTTCTCCGCCAGCACGGACACGGTCAGGGACTTGTCCGGGGTCAGCTGATACCGCTGATAATCTTCTGACTCCGAGACCAGGGCGGTCAGCGTCAGCTCCGCCGCCGCGTCGAGGATGGAATGAACCGTATCGGTATCGGCGGCATAATCACCCGGTTGCACACGCCAGCCGGCCGCCTTTTTCTCCAGCGTCACGGCGGCTTCCCCGGGCCGGTCAATCTCCAGCCCGGCTATCCCGGACCTGTCCAGAGCCGGCGGTTGGGGAAGCTGGTAATTCAAACGGTCGGTCTGATTAAAATAAAGATACAAAGAGGCCCCCACGATAATGACCAAAAGAGCCAGATATTCTTTTTTGATTGGCATGGTTCTCCTCTGTCCGAAGGCTTGATAATGTCGCGGGATTATTTTACATGTCCGTTATATATCCGTTATTTACCCGGGTCGTTCGCGCGGCGGCTCCCCGGCCACAACTGCCATCAGGCGGCAAACATCCTCCGGATGCGCCGTTTTCGGGCGGCGCGAAGCAGCATCATCAGAAAACCGAACAGTATCACCATAGCCGGCAAGCCCGCTATATTGACCCATTTTATCAGGGTTTTGGCAGGACCGGACACATCGTCAACGGGATTATAGGCCTGCTGCTTGCTGCGCAGCATTGCCATCCGATCCCGGTTGTTGAGGGTATCCAGCAGATTCATGACGAAAACCGAATTGGGGAACCGGCCGTCGCTGTCAAGCATGTGATCCCCCAGCATCTGGGAAGAACCCATGATAAAAATTTTAGCCGGCTCTCCCTGCTTGACCAGGCGACCGGTGCTTTCCACGGCTGTTTTTTCGCCGCCGCCCGCCTCCGAAGAATCGACACCGTTCGTGTTCTTCTTTTTAACCGGAATGTCCCGATCGGCGAAATAACTGGGAAAACTACCTTCCAGCAGGTAGGCCAGGGGGTAGCTCTGCCGCTCTTCTTCGGCTTCCGGGGGGCGGATAAACATGGGATTAAAGGAAATCCGCTCCCGGCTGACCCAGGATTCCTCGCTGGAGGAAAAAAGGGTGGTGGCGTTAATGCCGTTTTCGGCCAGGCGTTCCTGGTCAAGCTCCAGCGGCGAGACCTTCATGGTCACCAGCCCCTTGATATTGGTCATGAAATCCGGGGCATTGTTAATATTTCTGTTTTTTATCAGCGGCGCGAAATAGATGGGCTGCTCCCCGCCGCCGTATCTCTCGGCCCGCTGTTTATAACAAGACTCGTCCATGACCACGGCCTCCTCGACGGTAACGCCGTAATGGGACAGCAGCTTTTCCAGGCCCGTGTCAATCGGCACGTACTTGGGCCGGGCATAGGGAGAGGACTGACCCTGGGGGTAAACAGCCTCAAACTGATCAAGAAACAGGGCCAGGTTGTGGCCCCGCATAAGATACTGATCGATCTGGTATAATTCGTAATCGGAAAAAGATTCGGTGGGCCGGGCGATCACCAGGCATTCGAAGTCACCGGCCAGATCTTCTTCGGCCAGTTTCACGTCATCAAGGGTATAACTCCGCTCTACCAGGCCGCGGAAATTGGCCAGGGACTCCTCCGGAGACTGGCGGCGACGATTCATCATATCGGCCTCATCCATGGACATGGTGCCATGATCGGCCAGGTAGCCGATATCATCGTTAATACCCACCAGCGACTCCACCGCTTCTTCCAGCATGGTTTCAATTTCCCCGGAGGCCGGCAGGGAATAGCTGGTTCCGAAAATGGGATTGTCAACCACCTCCAGCACCGGCCGGATGACCCGGTTGTCCCGCCAGGTCAGAACCATTCCCACCAGGCCCTCGCCGGCGGGAATGTCCGGCTGGCCCTGTTGCGGAATCCGCGGCCATTGCAGCCGCACCAGGTTGTCTTCTTCGACCTCCTCCAGCCGTTCCGGCGAGCTGGTGGGATCAACCGTCTCAAATTCCAATTTACCGGAGAGATTGTCATTCATCCGGGAGACGATCTCCGCCACCGTGTCCGGGAGCCCGTCCAGGTTGTCAATCTCCATGAAAGGAGCCACCTGATAAAGGGAGGAGGACAAAAACAGGCGCGCCTTGACCGGCTCCTCCAGGCTGCCGAAGGTGCTGATCTTATTGGCCAGCTTGCGGATACCGGCGGTAATCCGGTATTCCAGGCCCTCGGTGCTGTCTATAGGAAATATCTTTTCGGTCATGTCGCCGTGAATAATGACCAGGCCCATGTAGGCCTGCTTGACCTTGACCTCGTCTGATTCGATATTCTGGACCTGCACCGGATGGATACCGTATTCCCTGGCCAGGTCCTGGTTGGCGGCGACATCACCTTCCGGCTCTCCGTCGCCGGAAGTGACATCATGAAAACGGTAATTAAAATGCCGGTCGGCGTGCACGGCATAAGCTTCCAGCAGGTCATGAAGATAACGTTCGGTGGTGTTGTGGGGCGGCGGCAGGTTCCTGGTAAAAAACACCTTGATGGTCAAGGGTTCGGAAAGAGTGGTCAGCGTCTCCCGGGAAGCCTCGGACAAGGAATACTTGTTGCCGGCGGTCAGGTCCACCCTGAAAAACAGGGTTATTCCCACGATATTGACCAGGATCACCGCGACCACGTAAACCAGGAACTTGACATATCGTTGCGATCTCATTCTTGGCCACTCCTTACTGTTTTTCACTTAAGGCCAGGTAGGCACCGTAAACAGCCACGAAAGCAAGACTCAGAAAATAGAGCAGATCCCGGCTGTCCACAACCCCCTTGGAAATGTTGTCAAAATGCGCGCCGGCGGCCAGGTACTGAAAAAATCCCAGCAGAGGTGCCGGCAGAAAGAACAGGATCAGGTCCAGAACGGTCAGCCCGAAACATATGGCGGCGGCCACGATAAAGGCGATAATCTGATTCCGGGTCAGGGCCGAGGCGAAAAGACCGATGGCGGAAAAAACCAGCCCCAGAAAAAGGGCTCCGAGGTAACCGCCGGCCACCGGCCCCCAGTCCAGGTCACCGGTAAAGGAAACTGATACCGCGTACAGCAGGGTCGGGGCCAGCATGACGGCGATAAAGGCCGTGGCCGCCAGCAGTTTAGCTACCAGGACCTGCCGGAAAGTGACCGGCATGGTCAGAAGCAGTTCATAAGAACCGGTGTTCAACTCTTCGGAAAAGAGCTTCATGGTGATGGCCGGCACCACGAAAGAAAAAACAAAGGGCAGCAGTTCAAAAAAATAGCGCAGGGTTACCTGCCCCCGCAAAAAATAGGTGGAGAAAAAAAACCAGCCCGTGACGATCAGAAAAATGGCAATCACGATATAAGCAATGGGTGAAATAAAGTAGCTTTTAAACTCCTTTACAAACATGGTTCCTGTCGGTCGCATATCAACTCTCCCTGGTGAATTTCCGGAAAACATTCTCAAGGCTGGGAGCTTCCGAGGAGAACTCCAGCAGGATCCAGTCGGTCGCCTTGATCCGGGCGTAGAGACGCTGACGCAGATCCGGGCTGTAACGGCAGCGCAATCTCATCCGGAGGCCGTCCTCCCCGGCGGGCGAACCTGACTCTTCTTGCATCTCCAGGATATCATCAAATTCCGCCAGCGACTGCCGGGCCTCTTCCAGGTCAACTCCGGCCAGCGTCAGAAAGATAACCACTTCTCCGCTCTGATTCTCTTTCAGGAGGACGGTAGCTTCATCGGCCACGATTTTGCCCTTGTCGATAATAACGATGCGGTCGCAGGTCGCTTCGGCTTCGCTCAGGATATGGGTCGAAAAAATAATGGTTTTTTCCCGGCCGATCCGCTTGATAATATCACGGATTTCCACAATCTGGTTGGGATCCAGACCGGAGGTGGGTTCGTCCAGGACCAGAATCTCGGGGTCATCCACCAGGGCGTGGGCCAGCCCCACCCGCTGCTTGAATCCCCGGGAAAGCTGGGCCACCGGTTTATGCATGACCGAATCCAGGCCGCACATATCGGACATGGCCCGTACGCGGTCCAGCCGGTCATCACGGGAGATGCCGCGCAAGGCAGCCACATAATCAAGGTAGTCGTAGACCAGCAGGTCGGGATAAATCGGGGCGGATTCCGGCAGGTATCCCATCAATCCCTTGATGGCCGTGGCATCCGTGTCAAGGGACATATCTTTAACCCGGATCGAACCGGAGGTAGGCCGCAGAAAACCGGTCAGTATCCGGAGGATGGTAGTCTTGCCGGCGCCGTTGGGGCCGAGCAGCCCCAGGATCTCGCCCTTGTTGACCTCCAGATTGATACTGTTTACGGCGCAGACCTCCTTATAATACCTGGTCAGGTTGTCGACTTGGATCATATGCCGCTCCTTAAAATTATTAACAGGAAAAAACGGAGGTATCAGCGTCTGATGATTATATTTTCATTATTTATAATCACCGTCTTAACTTCTGTCAAGAGCGGGCAATGGCCTTCCCCGACGGATCGTAAGAGGCATAAAATCTTTTCCCATGTGCTTAAGATATGATATATTTTTTACATATGACTGGCTGAGCCGACTTCGACTTTTCTCCTGCCATCCCGGATATGTATGAACAGCAAGCCCGAAAGGCTTTGGGCGAATCCAACCCGGTAAAACCAGGTGGCAATTCAGTTCAGGATCAGCTTGAATGCGGAGGCGTCCGATCCCGGGGAATACCACCGGCGACATAGCCCGGATATTCGAAAGGAGTAAGGCATCATGGGAAAAAAATATAAATACCTGTTCGGGCCGGTTCCTTCCCGCCGCTTTGGCTGGTCCCTCGGGATTGACCTGCTGCCGTTCAAGACCTGCTCTCTGGATTGCCTTTTCTGCCAGCTGGGCCGTACTACCGACAAAACCATCACCCGAAAAGACTTTGTACCGGTGGCGGAAGTCCGTGCCGAACTCGACGACTGGCTGGCCGCGGGCGGCCAGGCCGACTACCTGACCTTGTCCGGTTCCGGCGAGCCAACCCTGCACAGCGAGTTTGGAAAGGTTCTCCAACATCTCGAAAACCAGGCCATCCCCTCGGTTCTGTTAACCAACGGCACCCTGCTGAATGATCCGGCCGTGCGTCAGGAAGCCGGCCGCGCCAAAGTAGTCAAGGTTTCTCTCAGCGCCTGGGACCAGTCTTCCTTCCAGCGGGTCAATCGACCCAACCCGGAATTGACTTTTGAGCGGTTGCTTGAGGGCCAGAAACAATTCCGGGACCAGTTCGAGGGGAAATTATGGATGGAAATTTTTCTGATGCCGGGCATCAACGCCAGGCCGGATGAGGTGGAACAGATAGCCGCCCATGTCAACTCCATCGGTCCGGACCGGGTCCATTTAAACACGGTGGTCCGGCCGCCGGCCGAAGATTACGCCGCCCCGCTTTCCCGGGAACGCCTGACGGCCCTGACCAGAATGTTCAAGCCTGAGGCTGAAATAATCGCCGATCTTGGCCCCTCCGCGACTCAGGATGTCAAGGCCGATACCGACAGCATTCTGGCCATGTTAAGACGCCGCCCCTGCACCATGGCACAGTTGGGGAAATCATTCGGCCTGCACCCCAATGAAATTTCCAAATACTTGGGGCAATTATCGCGTGATCAGAAGATAATCTCCACCAGCGAAGGCACGGACGTCTATTATTCAGCCGTCACCGGAGAGAATAACGAGAGCTGACCGAGGCCGACCGGATGCTTGAGGTGGTTCTGGAAAACGCCGGCTTTCAGGAATTTCCCCCTGAAGGATGATCCGGATAAAGCCTGAGCTTTCGGCTGCCTTGCAAGTGGAGCCAGAGGCTCGGGCTCAAATCGACTCATGAAGTATCCGGGTTATAATCTCCGGCGTCCCGGCTCAAAAACAACAAAGCCCGGCCTCCTGTCGCCAGAAGATCCGGGCTTTATTGCCTGACAGTTGTCAAATCAGACCATCAGTCCTTATCCTCCTGCTTCTCCATCTCGGCCAGGACCTCTTCGGTAACATCCTCTCCGCCAACCAGCAGAGCGTTGGTATCCATGACATACTCATACCCTTTTTCAGCGGCAATTTCGCGGATATCTTTTTTAGCCTTCTCGACGGCCTCCAACTGCAACTCCTGTGAGCGCTCTTGCAGCTGCTGCTGAGCCACCTGCTGCTGCTCCTGGCCCTTGCCTTCAATCTCCTGCTGCATCTTCTGCGCCTCACCCTGCAGAGTCTGCTGAGCCTCAACCAGGGCCGGATGCTGAGATACGATCTCGTTGGTATCCACGGTGACGATGTTAAGGTCGCCGGCGTCAGCCTCGGTGATGCCGGCAATTCCCGCTATCGTGAAAATCGCGGTCATCAGACAGCAACCAAAAAATTTAAAGGTTTTTACTCCCATTTGCGTCTCTCCTTTGCAAGCTTGGTAATTTTAAAATACTGAGATTGCCGGGACATACCTGAAACCAACCGGCGCGAACGGAAATTACGCCCACGCCTGTCCCGTACTTATGCTCAGGGGCCAGCCATAAATCAAAAATCATATCCGAATTGAGGGAAAACGAAAAATATCAACCGGGTAACGATGATACTTCAGCATTAAATTTTGAACTTAACCGTCAATCGGACCAGTCAACAATTCATGGCTGGGCACTCTTTTACGGACGATATCTTATTCTGCAAATTTCGTAAAGAAAAAATGCCAAAAAGTGAACAAACCGGCTCAATCATAAAATTCCACCCGACAGTTCAAACCGGCCGGCAGCCGGTGACCTGGATTGGGGAGCTTAACGCGAACCCCGAAAGTACCACTGGCCGCGTCAATAATCTCATCGACAATTACCACCCGGCCCTGATAAGTTCCTCCCGGCGGATCATCGGGCATAATCCGGGCCTTCATTCCCCGTCGGATACTACCGTAGTCAGCGGCCGGGACGACCACCTCGACATTAAGCGGATCAATGCGGGCAATTTTCATAATCGACCCTTCGCCGATATATTCACCAGGCCCCAGGTGCCGCTCCACTACCACCCCGGCGACCGGGCTGGGAATGGTGCGCAGATCCAGATTTTCCAAGGCCTCCTGCAGCTGAAACTCCATAATGCGCACCTCTGTCTCCATCTCATCTTTTTCATGAATAGAAATAAGCTGCTTCTGGTAAAGTTCTTTATTCCGGAGCACCCTTCTTTGGCCGAATTCAAGACGGGCCCGGGCCAGATCCACCTGAGCCTTTTCCACCCCGGACTTGAGTTCCGCCAGGACCTGCCCCTCCTTGATGCGGTCACCCCGCTCCACGGCCACCCGTTCGATAATGCCCGGCACCTGGCTGCTGACCTCAATGGCTTCGCTGGGCGCGACAAGTCCGCGGTACAAGCCATCCTCGCCCTCGGCCAGGCCCGGTCCGGTCAACAACAGGCACAGCCATAAAACGCAACAGCTCCTGGTAATCTTTTTTATCATATCAATTCTCCTGGTACACTATTGTCCCCAACAAAACTCAGCGGTCCCGGAGCAAGCGGTTTTATTCACTTCTGCCGGAAAAGGACAGGGTATCACTGCGATTCTCATCATATCGGAGCAACCTTTTGCGAACCCCGGCATGGACCTTTTCAATTTTACGCTGGGCTCTGGTTATAGCTTTTTTCCCGGCCCGTTTCCAGAGCCGGGATTCTCTTTTTCGCAGCCAGCGGGTCAGCCGACCGGCCAGCCCCGGAGAGCCGTCTTTGAAAAGAGGGTCTTCCAGGGAAAGAAACACTTCGCATCGGCCGGGATCGCCCTGTCGGCCGCACCGGCCCGCCAGCTGGCGGTCCACCCGTCCGGATTCGTGCCGTTCGGTCATGAGAACGTGCAGGCCGCCCCGCCCGGCCACGCCGGGAGAAAGCATTATATCCGTGCCTCGGCCGGCCATGTTGGTGGCAATGGTAACGCCACCCGGTTCACCGGCCTGTTTCACAATAAGAGCTTCTTCTTTGTTCTGCTTGGCGTTGAGTACCTGATGGGGGATATCTTTTTCCTGGAGCAGCCGGCTCAGATATTCCGAAACCGCCACCGTGCGGGTACCGATCAGTACCGGTATCTCCCGGCGATGTAATTCTTCGATCCGGACGATGACGGCGGCATACTTCTCCGCCAGAGTGGCATATATTTTATCCGGTTCAATTTCTCTGGCCAGAGGCTTGTTGGTCGGTATGGGCACCACCGACAGTCCATAAACCGACCAGAGCTCCCGGCGAATCTCCCGGGCGGTTCCGGTCATACCGGACAGTTTCAGATAGCGGCGGAAGAAACGCTGGTAGCTGATCCTGGCCACCGTTTCCCGCTGGCCGGTAATGGCGCAGCCCTCCTTGGCCTCGATCAGCTGATGCAGCCCCCCCTCCCAGGAACGGTCGGGCATGACCCGGCCCGTAAATTCGTCGATAATCTGGACCTTGTCATCCTCGACCAGGTAATGCTCATCCCGCCGGTAAAGATAAAGAGCCGTCAAAGCCTTTCTTACCAGCTCTTCCCGGCGAATGGGGCTTTGCCAGATGGGCCCCAGGGACTGAGCCGCCTGCCGAGCGGCCTCGCGGCCATGGTCGGTCACGATAATGTTCTGAACTCCCTGGTCGGCTTCATAATCGACGCGATAGTCAATATCTTCACAAAAATCTTCGACCAGAGCCAGGGCCTGTCGGACCGTCTCTTCTTCGTCCGGAGAGGCCTCGCTCCGGGAAATAATCAAAGGGGTCCGGGCTTCGTCCACCAGCACGCTGTCCACCTCGTCAATAATGGCATAATGGAGTCCCCGCTGCAGCAGCCGTTCGCTTTTACCATGACGATTGTAAAGATTTTCAGCGTGAAGGTGCAGCGCGCCGGGGCTGTCGTCCAGGGTGATGCGATCCCGGAGATAATCAAAAACCACATCCTTGTTGGTACAGTAAGTGACATCACAGTCATAAGCGGCCCGCCGCTGCTCCGGGGTCTTTTCATGCACCACGCACCCCACTGACAAACCGAAAAAACGGTAAAGGTCTCCCATCAGCTCGGCGTCGCGCTGGGTTAAATAATCATTGACGGTGATAACATGAACGGGAATCCCGGCCAGGGCCGCGGTAATCGCCGGCAGGGTGGCCACCAGGGTCTTACCTTCGCCGGTTTCCATTTCCGCCAGCAAACCCTTGAGAATAGCGTAGCCTCCCACCAGCTGGCAGTCAAAATGGCGCATGTTAAGGATGCGCGTGGCTTCTTCCCTGATAAGGGCGAAAGACTCGGCCACCAGGGAAAACAAAAAACCGTTGGACCTGAGGCGGCGGCGCAGGTCGAGGCTCTTTTTTCGAATCTCCCCGTCCCTTTGAGACCGGAGATCTTCGCCCGACCGGGCCACCGCCGGCACGATTTTTTCAAGACCGGCCAGTCGCGCGTTAAAAGGTCGGGCCACCAGGCCGACCGCGTCCCAGGCCAGGCGATCAAGAAAGGTCTGCCTTTTTTCTTCCCGTTCCGGGCGGGTAAAATGGTCGGCCCGGGGCCAGTTGGATACGGTTGGGCGCATGACAGTCATCTTTTTTTAAAGAAAATACGGCCGGGCCGGTTACCGGTTAAAGACCCTCAGAAAAACCCGGCGCAGGCTTCGGTACCAGCGGCTGGCCAGAGTTTCCGCATCGTGATCAAATCTCAGAAACAGGCGGGCGCCCAGACGATCATCAAGGCGCTCAGCCAGGGCCACCTCAAAATAAAATAATTTTTCAAAAGAACGTTGCTCCTGGTGTTCACGGGGATCAAGGGCGAAATCTCCCCCACCTTCAAGCGAAAAGGCCAGGGTGGGCAACCTGCTTGAAGCAGCCGGTACCTCCCGGACAAGGCGGGCCGGAATTTGATGAAAAACCCGTCCCGCCGGCCGGGCCGAAACCGACCGGACGCTGTGGCGGATCTTGCCGACCTCGTTCTGTGAGATGGGAACCAGCACGGTGGCTTGTTCATAATCAACCACATATCCCAGGGGGTCTCCCCGTTTAATAAAACGGCCGGGATAATCGTCAGCGTCCGGCAGCACGAAACGTCCCCTGGCCGGGCTTTTCACCACCAGGGCATCCCGCCGTTGCCTGGCCCGGTCCAATTCCTTTTGAATGAGGGAGATTTCCTCTTCAAGGATCCGCTCCTGAGTCCGGTCGGTGGCCAGAGCCACCAGGTAGCGGGCCTGGTATTCGCGAAGTTTCGCGGCCAGAACCTTTACCTGGTTTTTAATCTCGGGATTTTCGCATATTATCAGGGAGTCTCCGGGGTCAACCGAAGTGCCCGGTCGAGCCGCCAATTCTCTCACCATACCATCAGATCCGGAGCGAATCTGGGAGTTCACGCCCGGCCAGAGGATCCCCTCGGCCATGGTGGTGGAAGGCAGAGGCACCGCGAAAATAAAAAAAGCGGTCAGGCCGCCCAGAGCCAGGGACAGACCGGCTATCCGCACTCGCTTCCTGTAAAGATCAGGCACGGACAAAATAGTTTTGACAACTCTGAACAGAGGTATTATGACCAGACCGATCATGGCCCAGATGGCGATGAGAACGCCCACAAAAAAGAATTTACCGGCCACAAACATGGCGATCCGGATACTGATGAATATCCGGTAAAAAAAGGCGGCAATACCGTAAAAAACCAGCCAGGCCGCCTCCCGGCGATTACTGAGAGTGAACAGGGCCTGGCCATTTCTGATCAGGTAGCGCTGAGCCAGGTATCCCAGATAGCGATTGGCCCGGGACCCCAGGTTGGGAATTTCAAGATAATCAGCCAGGATATAGTAGGCGTCGAAACGGAGCAGAGGATTGCCGTTAAAAAAAATGGTCGACACCCCGGCGATAAGTATGACGTTGAAGGCCAGCGCCCGTAAAACTCCTGCTTCGAGATTGACCCACATAAACATGGCCAATGAGGCAATGAGCATCTCCACGCCGATGCCGATAAAACCCACAATCATTCGCCGTCTTTTTTCCCGAAAGGCGGAAGCCGTGGAGGCGTCCAGGTAAGGCACCGGCACAAACACCAGCAGCATGACGCCCATTTCGTGGACTTCCCCTCCCCATTTTTTGACCGCCCAGGCATGGCCGAACTCATGACAAATTTTGACCACCGGATAAATCAGCCACAGCAGCAGCAGGTTCTGCATGGCCAGAACCCGGTCAGCCAGATTCTGCGTCAGTTCGCCCCAGTGCATGAAAGCCAGCATCAAGGCCGCCGCCACGATAAGGCACCAGGCCACGGCGGCGGGAAAGGTAAAAAAAGGCGCCACCACTCCGATGGTTTTATTCAGAAACCTGTCGGGGTCGAGCAAAGGAATACGGATCGCCACCGGTGATCGTACTTTATTCCAGAACTTTCCCCGCCGGTCCTGCCGGCTTCGCTGGAGCAGGGGCCCGATGTCCGGGGCCATATTAGATTGCAACACATCGGCCTGGTTCAAGCGTGACAGCAGCGTGATAACCTCCTCCTGGGTGGGCATGTCGTCGCCGAGGTGAAGGCAGGCCGCTTCCCATATCTGCTGCAGGGTCCGCTCGCCGTCCATGAGGCCGATTATAAAATAAGCCGGCGCGGAAAAGCGGTGAAACCGGCCGGTGGAATGATCCTGAAGAACATACCAGACCTCGCCCCGGAAGGTCTGCCGGTGTATCTCGGCGTGACTTCGCAAAAAGGGTTTAAGGCCGGAGACCCGGTACCAGGAACTGCTGAAAAGATTTCTCTCGGACATGCCCGACCTCCTTGTCAGGGCCACCAGGCCCAGAGTTTGAGTCGGAACCACGCCAGCATGGGCCGCGTCCAGATGTCAATCAGCAGCCGCTCCTCGACGTTGATCTTGCCCACCCCTTCCATGCCGGGCCTGAGAAGCGGAGACAGATTATCCAGCCTGGCCTCCACCCGAAAGTAGTTGCTTCCTTCAGCGGAAGTGGTCAAAGGAGTAATTTTTGTCACCGTAAAACCGTAAGTCTCATCGGAAAGGGCTGAAAGAACCAGGTTTCCCCGCTGACCTTCGGCCACATCAGCAATGCGGCCTTCATCAACCTTAAGAATAACGCGGTAAGCGTCAAGGGGCGCGATCTGAAAAAGCTCTTCCCCCTGGCGCACCGAACCACCCAGCCGTTGCGTCAGGTCACCACTGAGCAGTACTCCCTCGAAAGGCGCCCGTAAATCGACCCGCTCCAGCCTGCTTTCGGCCAATTCCAGCTGAGCCGTGGCCTGATCGAGCTGCGCCTGAATAATATTGGCTTCGGCGCGATCGCGACGGGCCAGGGCATCCTGAAGCTGGCGCCGATACTGGTTCTGACGACTCAGCCAGTTGATCCTCTCCAGCCGCAGATCCCGGTCGTCCAAAGCGCAGAGCAGCTCGCCCCCGGAGACCAGGTCGCCGGGCCGGGCCGGGGCTTTGGCGATGAAACCGTCAAAAGGAGCCACCACGGACCGCTGCACGGCTCCTTCCAGCACCGTATCCGCTGAAATGCGATAATCGCCCCGGGCGAAGGAAAATACCAGCGCAGCCACAAAAATGGCCAGCACCGCCACTTTCCGGCCGGTGTACCCGGCGCCCAGAAGCCTGGAAGCCTGGCGCTTGAAGGCGCTATAAGCGAGAACAACCACCGGCCGGTCATAACGGTACTTGCTGTCCAGGGCCGGTCCGGAAAGCGCCACCACGCTTTTGACATAGGCCAGTTCTTCTTCTGTGAAAGGTTTATCCTTCTGGCGCTCCAGGGTGATGGCCCCGTAATACTGGTCCCGGCCGTAAAGCGGAACGGACAGAATCGCCCGGGTGCCGTGTTTCACCGCCAGTGTTTCATGGTCGCGGCGAACAAGGTCCGGGGCTTCCTCCGGAGCGGGGTAAATTATTTCCGTCCGCTGGGCCACGGCTTCATCCATGGCGGCGCCGATGGCCCGAAAGAGATTCATCTTTTTGCCTACTACAGCGGAATGGGAAACCGCCAATACTTGGGAAAATTTCTTTTTGATAAGCCCCAGGCTGACCCGATCGCAGGCCAATCGGGTTGAAACCGCCGTGACAAAAGCCATGGCGGCACCATCAAAACGCTCCTCGGACAGCACGCCGGCCAGAATCTCCACCGCCGCCTTGAGCCGGGAAAGCGAATCCCTATCATCCAGGTTGCGACGACGGCGATAGTGATTTTCTATCCAGACCACACCCCACTGGAGGCTTTGCATGGCCGGCCGCAGCAGATCTTCCCGGTCCGCGGCCACCTCTACGGCAACGGCACCGTGACACTCCCCGTCAACAATGATGGGATAAGCGAGACCATAACGGGAGGAACCGTCCACGGCTTCCAGACCCACCAGCATCCCTTCCTGTTCGGACAGGGTCTGCTCCAGGACATCGGCCAGCCGTTCGCTGTCCTGACCGTTTTCCGGCCAGGCGGCCACGGGCATATAACGCCGTGTCCCCGGCTCACTAAGGGCCAGAACCCCCTGGCGGCAGTCCTGAATCAAAGAACATTGCAGCGCCAACCATGAAGAGAAAAAAGTTTCCAGATCAGTCGTTTCGGTCAACCCGGACCAGAGTGACCACGCCTGCTGAGAACCTGTCGCCTGTGCTTCGAAACGGGATTCCATTAATATTGAGGTACTCGTAAAAAGTCCAAATTGGGACGGCAAAGTAAAAAGTCGGGATTTACCATACTTCGTCACCCCGGCGGAGGCCGGGGTCCAGTAAAATCAAATAGTTCTGAATTCCGGCCTTCGCCGGAATGACAAGGTAGGGACTTTTTACGAAGCCGTCAAAAATAACCGGCGTAAAAACATTATGGGGCGGCATAAAAATAAAAGCGCGCCCCATTTAATGATGGTTTAATGAAAAGCACAACCAGGAACGGCAAATTAAAAATCCCCGGGAACCGGCACGCGGAAGGCGCCGGAATTTTGGAGAAACCGCAACCTGCTTGGCAACACCTGAAATCACGAGAGGTGAAGCGCCGCCCGGACGGATAGAAATGATATGGGACTTTTACGAAACCGTCACGCGAGATCCTTGGGAAAAAAAGCCCGGATCAGGCATTCCCCTGAATTTCAGGCGTTTTTTCGGATGATTCCATGGTGATCTCACCATAACGCTCTTCATACTGACGAATGACATTGGACAGAAGCATGGCCATGCGTTTAGCGGCAAAGGGGTTAAGAATGATGCGGTCGCTCATATCTACCGTTAACTCACGTTGCTCCGGATTCCAGGTCTTATTGATTCCGAAGAGGATCGTGAACTCTTCGCGGGTGCTGGACACGTTGCAGACGTTGGCGTAACTCGTCTTCATCTTGGCCACGTCCCACTTGATGGTGGTCTTCGTTTCGTCCGCTCCGGCTGCCTGACTTTTCACGTCGGCATCACCATCTTTTTTCTGTGCCATCGGCGTTCCTCCAAAAATAGAAAAATTATTATAAATACCTATTACCATTTATTATCCCACTATACCCTGCCTGACCGAATCTGTCAATTGAAACCTTCGGGGATAAACCTCCCAGGGACAGCGCTGATTATTACTTTTACCGGCAATCAATCGCAAATAGATAAGAAAGGCTGGATTCAGTGGCCTGTCAGGCTCAGAAGGTTCCATAGTAGCCGCTTTTGGGTATTACCAGCCCGCCCTTCTCCATGCGATAATCAAACCCGACGTCAAAAAGCAGGTGATCCAGCCGGTCCCGGTGTTCTTCGACAAAGGCCGTTAACTGACCGGGATAGCCCATTTTACGAAGAAAAAAAAGAAACTGGTCCACGTTTATCCCGGAAAAATAGACACAATCACACCAGGGTTTGTTGGCGCAGCAGATGGTCCGGCACTGCCGCAGTTCCGGCCAGAGGATCTGGTCAAGAGAAACACGCAGGTCGTCGATCTGGGCTGAACAGGCGATCTTGGCAACTATTTCCTCCATCTGGTCGGCCGGATGAAAAAAATAATAAAAATTTTCCAGGCGCGCCCCTTTCTCGGTAAGGCCGTAGCAGATCCCGGCCGAAACGGTACTGCCGGGGGTTCCGATATAAAGGTGAACCGGATCCAGATATCGATCCCCCCGCAGCAACTGGTCGCTGATATCGACGGAAAACATGAAGTAATGCAAATTTTCATTGGGCGCGACGCGGCTCCGCGCCCAGGGACGCAAGGCCTCCAAAACCAGTGAAAGCGACCGCTCCCGGTCCCGGCGCCGATAATCATAAAAATAGTATTCCCAGGTGACGGTTTGGCCGGCCAGCTTCAACCCCCAGACCGTGTTGCCCTGGCCCACGGCCTGCCGCAATGCTTCTACCAGATCATACATGGCTCCGTCGACACCCCGGCTGGCAAAGGAATGGCGCAGCAGGTTGACGGAACGAAACTTCCCCGTGACTGAAGCCGGAGGAGTATACTCATGGAGACAATAATCATAAAAAACATCATCCGGCTGGACGTATTCAAAATCTTCATTCATGGGTCGGTCTTTCAGCATTGGTAAGAATCGGTCGCAGCAGCTTTCGCTCGTCCCCGAACCGGCACTGGTAGACATCGGAAAGACCCCAGCAGGACTTGTCGGCACACCGGTCCCGGTGAGGGCAGCCCCCGAAGCGGCTCTGGTCGAATTCTTTCCAAAAAGCCGCGGGCAGGACCGTTACCGGGAACCAGCTGTCAAAAACCACTCCCGCTTCCGCGGGCAGGCAGTGAGGGAAACCCTTCAAGACCAGGGGCCGGGTAGCGGGCCCCAGCATTTCCCGAAGGCGGGGAATGAGCGCCACCACCCGCCCCAGCTCCACCATCAGCTCTCGCCGGTCCGCGGCCCTCATGGGGAAAAAATTCCAGAGATGAAATTCGCTGATTTCTTCCGCGGAAAGAACCGCCATGATGGTTTCCAGGTCGTGCTGATTGGCCGTGGTCATGACCGTATTGCTGATGACATTAACATCCAGTCCGGCCAGGTTGCGGATCCCAAGCATGGTCTCGCGATAAGACCCCGGCCGCCGGGTAATGCCGTCATGGACAGCCTCGGTACCCTGAACACTGACAAAAAACTCGTTAACGCCGCGGGCCACCAGCTCCCGAAGATAGCCCCGGTCGCATAGACGCCGGCCGTTGGTCTGGATCTGTATCTTTTTAAACCACCCCAGGGAGGCGGCGAATTCAACATACCGGAAAAGATCATCAAAGGTGGTCACCTCCGCCCCGGACAGAATCAGGTTTTCGTATTGACGTTGCCGGCAAACCTCGGTAACCACTTCCCGGAAACGGTCAAACCCGATCGGCGGCAGGTCCTGCCTGAATCCCGCCAGCATACACAAACTGCAATCATTGTTGCAGCCAAACCACAGGGAAGTCACCAGGTATTTCCCGAGATCAACCCGCGCCATCGTCATAAAG
>JBKHHL010000185.1:0-4499 GCA_046539175.1 Desulfosudaceae bacterium | reverse complement strand
GTAGTCGATAAAATAAGGGGCCCTGGTCGAATTCCGGCCGGAGGCGGCCAACTCCAGCGGCTCCTTCCGGGCGGCCTGATACTCCTCCGGCGTAAGGACATTCTGGTTCAGCATTTGCCGCAGAACCGTGTTTCTCCGCTGAACCGCCAAAGAAGAATCAACCAGGGGAGAAAAACGTGAGGGCGATTTAGGCATGCCGGCGAGGAGGGCGCATTCAGCGACGGTCAAATCATCCGGGGCTTTGCCGAAAAAGAGCTTGGCCGCTGACTTGACGCCATAGGCGCCGCTGCCGAAATAAACCTGGTTCAAATACAGGGCCAGAATCTCTGTTTTGGTGTAGCGGCGCTCCAGCTGCACGGCCAGAAGGGCTTCTTTCAGCTTGCGCAGAAGGGTTTTCTGATGAGTCAGAAAAAGAGTCTTGGCCAGCTGCTGGGTGATGGTGCTGCCGCCCTGAACAAACTCGCCGGCCGCCAGATCAGTGACAGCCGCCCGAAAAATCCCCTTCAGGTCGATGCCGCTGTGCTCGTAAAAACGGTTGTCCTCGGTGGACACCAGCGCGGCCGCGAGTTCCGGGGGAATGTCCCGGAAGGGCACGGGTTCCCGTTTTTCCGCGAAAAATTCCGTCAGCAGCACCTTATCGGCTGAATAAACCCGGGTAATACTGGAAGGGCTGAAAGTCTCCAGCTGACGGATCTGCGGCAAATCATGGGCGATGGCCAGGAAAAGCCCCATGGCTGTTCCGCAACAGGCGGCGGCCATCAACACCATGACCAGCCAGATTCGACTTCTATAGCCAGCCTTATTTTTCAACATGAACGATTTGCAACCATATAACCAAATAATATTTCATGATTTTCCGGTATTTTCCGACCAGCCTTATTGCCCGGCCTTATTGACTTTTATAAATGATAACTATAGGCTGGAGGTAACGGAAACACAACAGGAGAATAACCCATGAACGACCATCACCACCATGACCAGTCTACCAGCCACCATCACGAGCATCATGAACCGGGCCAGGGAATGTCATTTGAGGAAAAAATTTCCAAGTTGTTTGATCACTGGATAGCGCACAATGAAAGTCACGCTCAGACCTACCTGGAATGGCGGCAGAAAGCCGAAACGGAAGGCTTCACGGAAATAGCGGCGCTGCTGGGAAGTATCGCTGAAACAAGTGACCGTATCACGGAGAAACTCAGACATGGACGGCAGCTGGCCGGCCGGGACTGAACCGATCCGGAGGCGCCCCGGAGGTGTCCTGGACACCGCCGCACCTGCTTCCGGCTGATTACCAGGTTAAGAATACCGGTTTAAGCTACAAACATTCTTCTTCCGGTATCAGGTTGTCTTCAGGTTATAAATAAAATCGTCTATCAGTTCCTGCTGATCCTGGTCCCTGATTTCATCCGGTAATCTGGTGGCGGCCATGTTGACGGCAGCGTCAATCAAATCCGCCCGAAAGGATTTTTTGGCTTCGACATACTGGCTGGTTACTTTTTTGCGCGCCCCTTCCAGCAGAAACTCGCTTTGCTGTCTGGCCTCGGCGATCATTTTCTGTTTTATGCGCTCACCTTCGGTGGCAACCCTTTCTTTGATTGACTGAATATGCTTATCACCTTCGGCCAGACGCTTCTGCATATCCTCAAAAGCCAGCAGTGATTCCTCTTTTTTACGCGTCAACCGGTCGATTTCATTGGCGACATCATCCCCGCGGGACTTCAGGAAATTATTCAGAGGAGCTTTTCCGAACCGGACGATGATAAAAGCAAGAATGCCGAAATTAACGCACATCATTATGTCATCATAAACAGGACGCCAGTTCGAAGCCTCTTCGGCAACAGCCATCGCCACGGCCGGAAACAGAAGAGCTCCAGCCAGTAGCAAGGCTGAAATTTTAAAAACGACCGACTTTGAAGATTGAGAGCTGGTTTTCATAATGTCGTTCCTTATATTATAACATATTTAAATCGTGTTTTTATATCGAACGGCCGGAAGCTGTCAATGATAAAAAATATTCTGCCGGGATTGCCCCTTGACAATATTTTTTTTCAGATGTAAAAAAATATTTTAACCTGGGCAGGTTTCCGGGTATCTCGAAAAACCAGACTAGCCCGGTCCGTGAGCCTCGTTGCTACTTGCTCTATCAGGACTGCCAAATATAAGGAAATCCATCCATGGAAGCCGGCCGGATTATCGCCGCCGCCCGCCAGCAGGGCCAGGGCGCCCTCTCGGAATACGCGTCCAAGCAGATTCTGGCCGCCTATGACATCCCCGTGACCAGAGAAGCACTGGTCGCAAACCCGGAGGAAGCGGTGGCGGCCGCCATTGATATCGGTTATCCTGTGGCCCTCAAGGCCTGTGGCTCCAGCCTCCTGCATAAAAGCGACCGGGGCCTGGTCCGCCTCGGTCTGACTTCTGAAACGGAAGTCAGGTCAGCCCATGAACTGCTGCGCCGTGAATCCGGAGACAGCCTGGAAGGCATCCTGGTCCAGGAGATGATAGCCGGTAAGCGGGAACTGGTGGCGGGCATGAACCGGGACGCCCAGTTCGGCCCCTGCGTCATGCTGGGCCTGGGCGGCATCATGACGGAAATTTTCAAGGATACCGCCTTTCGCATGGCCCCCCTTGACATGATTGACGCGGCGGACATGGCCGACCAGCTGAAATCTCAGCCGTTGCTGGCTGCTTTCCGCGGAGAAGAGGCTGTTGACCGGGACGCCCTGTCACGCTGCCTGATGGCCGTCGGCCGCATCGCCCTGGAGCATGAAGACATCCTGGAAATCGACATTAATCCTCTTATTATTAACAGCCGGGGCAAACTGGTGGCAGTGGACGCGCTGATCATATTAAGTTAAGGAGCCCTCCATAATGGAAACAATCACCAGCCATCGCCTGTATCCGTTAACACATCCCCGCAGTGTGGCTTTTTTCGGAGCCTCCAACAACTTTTCCTCCATGGGCACCATGATCCTGACGGCCCTGATGCATTTTGAATTTCAGGGGGATATTTACCCGGTGCACTTGAAGGAAAAAACCGTGCAGAGTTATCCGGCTTATGCGAGCGTGCAGGATATCCCGGCGGTGCCGGATCTGGCGGTAGTGGTTCTGCCGACGGGAATTGTCGGCGACACCATCGAAGCCTGCGGTAAAAAGGGCATTCGCCAGGCCATTATCGTCTCCGGGGGGTTCAAGGAAACCGGGGAAGAAGGGGCCCAACGGGAAAAAGAGCTGATCGAGATTGCCGACCGCTACGGCATCAGCATTATCGGCCCCAATTGCCTCGGGGTGACCAACACCCATCACCGCCTCAACACCACACCTCACCGATACTACGGGCAACCGGGCTTCATCGGCCTGGCCTCACAGAGCGGCAGCTTTGTCACCCAGATGTTTGCCTACCTGAACAATCTCGGCCTGGGATTCAGCACGGCTTTCAGCATCGGCAACGAGGCCAACACCGATATCGTCGATTGCCTGGAATACCTGGGCGCCTGCCCCCATACCAAAGTCATCGCCCTTTACGTGGAAGCCATCCGCCGGGGTCGGCAATTCGTGGAAACCGCCCGGCGCATCATCCCCCACAAGCCGATTGTGGCTCTGTACGTGGGGGGGTCTGAAACCGGCCGGCGGGCGGCCCTGTCCCACACCGGAGCCATGTCTGGCCCTGACGACCTGTATGACGGCATTTTCCGCCAGTGTGGAGTTATCCGGGCTACCTCCATTATCGAAATGTTCGATATCTGCATGACCCTGGGGCAACTGCCGGAACCGGCCGGCTCCGGTGTAATGGTGCAGACCCACTCCGGCGGTCCGGGAGCGGTGGCGGCTGATGCCTGCGGCCGGGCGGGATTATCTCTGCCGCAGCCCAATCCGGAGACCCGGCAAAAAATAGCCGACCTGGTGCCGGCCACCGGCAGCATCAAAAACCCCATTGATATTACCTTTACCAAGGATATTACCCAGTTCTTCAAAGATCTGCCCCAAGCGCTGCTGACTGATCCTGACTGTCACACCCTGCTGCTCTATTTTTATCTGCCCGAGGATATGATCAAAGGCGCCCTGCTCCGATCGGGAATGCCTAAAGAGCAGCTTGCGGAAAAGGTCACGGAAGTCGCCCGCATGTTGTGCCAGAGCGTGCAGAGCCTGATTGCCGCAAGCGGTAAACCAGTGGTCTGTTTTTCCTACCAAAACCCCCGGGAAACCGCCATCCGGGTTCTGTCAGAATATGAAATTCCCTTTTTTCAAGGCCCGGAACGGGCTGTCCGGGCCATCCGGGCCATGATCGAATACCGCCACGCCCGGTCCAGAATAGCCGCCCGGGAAAAATAAATCCGCGTCCGGGGGGAAGCTCCGGCTGCCGGCAAAAATCCGGCCGGACCGGCTCCCGCGCCCGCGATTATCACAACCACCGCCAGATCGGGATATGTCATACAACCTCCGGACAACTTTCCCTCTCCATGTTTTTCTTGATTTTTTTCGCTTTTTCATATAGTAAATAT
>JBKHHL010000184.1:0-4503 GCA_046539175.1 Desulfosudaceae bacterium | reverse complement strand
GCACCATGCCAAAGGAGTACGCCGTGCCAACTGAAAAATATGCCGGTATTCCCAGCGGGTTTACGCAACTTGACGAGCTAATCCGTGGTTTTCAGAAATCGTGCTTGACCGTTCTGGGTTCTCGTCCCGGTGTGGGAAAAACCGAGCTGGCGCTTGCTATCGCCCGCAATGTAGCTGTTGACAATAACCAGCCGGTGGCCGTTTTTTCCATGGAAATGTCCCGCAATCAGATCTCCACGCGCCTGCTGACCGCCGAGGCCGGCATCGACTCTTTTCTCCCGCGCGACGGTCACCTTGGGAAACATGATTGGGTACGTGTCACCGAGGCGGCCGGCGTACTGGAACGGGCGCCCATCTATATCGACGATTCGCCCGGTCTGACACCGACAGAACTCCGGGACAGAGCAGGACGGTTGAAGAAAGAAAAGGACATCAACCTGGTTATTATTGATTCTCTGCAATTGATGAAAACTGATCACTCAAAAAAATCACAAGACCTGGAGGATCTTTCCGGCCTGCCAACTTTCTTGAAGACACTGGCAAAGGAACTGGATGTGCCGATTCTGGTGTGCGCCCAGTTGCGGCGGCCACCGGAGCAAAGCCCGGAAGCAGGCCCAAACTCAAACAACGACACCCGTCCTTTGCTTGCCCATCTCCCGCTATCCTGCGAACTGGAACAAAAAGCCGACATGGTCATCTTTATTTATCGGGATAAAACCTGCAAGCAGCCGGAAGGAAACGCAGCATCAGGCATCGCGGAGATTCTTGTTGCCAAAAACAGGTATGGCCCCGTCGGCGAGGTTTGCCTGGATTTTTAAAAACAGTATGCCCGGTTTCAGAATATAATTTCATCGATGAATCGGCCTGAACCCAGAGGTGCCAGATTATGACGACCGCCGCCAACCAATTTGTCCATCTGCACGTGCACACCTGCTACAGTATACTGGACGGGATCATTCGGCCGGATGATCTGGTCGCGCGGGCGGTTGAAGACAACATGCCGGCCGTGGCTATTACCGATCACGGCACCATGTTCGGGGTTATGGATTTTTACAGGAATGCCGTCAGGGCGGGCATAAAGCCCATTATCGGCTGCGAATGCTATGTGGCCCCGCGCTCCATCGCGGATAAAACACCGCAAGACCACGACGGCATCGCCCACCTGGTGCTGCTGGCTGAAAACATGGAGGGCTATGGCAACCTCTGCCGGCTGGCCACCATCGCCCAGCAGGAGGGCTTTTACCACCAACCGCGGATCGACAAGGATTTGTTGCGCGAACACGCCCAGGGCCTGATCGGTCTGTCCGCCTGCCTGCAAGGGGAAATCCCGCGACTGATCCGCCAGGGGCGGCAGGATGAGGCTGATGAAGCGGCCCGGCAGTATTGTGAGATTCTGGGCGGGGATAATTTTTTTCTGGAAATACAGAATAACGGCCTACGCCAGCAGGTGCCGGTGAACCAGGCCCTGCTGGACATGAGCCAGCGGCTGTCCATTCCGCTGGTGGGCACCAATGATTGTCATTACTTAAACCCCGAAGACAGCCGCGTCCATGAAATCGCTTTATGTCTTCAGTCGGGCACAACGATCCATGACAGCGACCGGCGTAAGACGGAGACCAACCAGCTCCACTTCAAGTCCGCCGGGGAGATGGGCGCCTTTTTGGAGCCGTTTCCGCAGGCCGCCGCCAACACCCTGGTCATTGCCGAGCGCTGCCAGGTCGCGTTCGATTTCCAGGCCGTGCATTTCCCCGTACTTGAAACACCGCCGGGCCGGACCATGGCCGACGAGCTTGCCAGCAAGGCCAGAAAGGGCCTGCAAAAACGATGGGAGCGAATTTCCGCACAAGCGGGCCATGCCGCCGAAACGGCGTATCAGGAGCGCCTGGATTATGAGCTGTCCGTGATCAAGGACCATGGGATAGAGAGCTGGTTTTTAATCATGGCCGACGTTATCGCGTACGCCAGAGACAACGGCATCCCCATCGGGCCGGGCAGGGGAGCAACAGGCGGCAGCCTGACCTGTTTCTGCCTGGGTATCACCGGCCTTGACCCGGTAGAACACGGCCTGCTGTTTGAGCGGTTCTTACATCCCGAACGCCAAAGCATACCATATTCTGACGTGGACACCTGTATTAACGGCAGAGAAGCAATATTTAAATATCTAAGGGATAAATACAGTCGCAGCGACGGCGAAGCGTATGTAGGCCGTATGGCCACTTTGGGTATTTTCAAAAGCAGGGCCACCATCAGAGATGTGGGCCGGGTGCTGGGTATCCCGTGGCGCGAAGTGGACAAGATCGCGAAACTGATCCCGTCTGACGCCAGAGATATTGATGCTGCCTTGCAAAAAGAGCCGGCCTTAAAAAAACGGATTGATTCTAAACCGGAGTTCGGCGAACTGATGGAGGTAAGCCGGAAGCTGGAAGGCCTGCCTCGCCACGTCAGCAGACACGCTGCCGGAATTGTTATCGGGGATAAGCCATTGCCCTGCTATACCCCCTTATTTCGTTTCAACAATGAAATGATTACCCAGTTTGGCGCAAGGGAGATAGAGAGGCTGGGGCTGCTCCGGCTGGATCTGCTGGGCCTGCGGCATCTGACCGTGATGGCCGATACATTGGGTCTGATCAACCGTCAGGGAAGGAAAGTACCGGACCTTGATTATATCGATACCGCGGATGCCGCCACCGGTGATCTTCTGTCCCAGGGAGACACTTCCGGCGTGTTCCAGCTGGAAAGCGTCGGTATGAAAGAGATGCTGGTAAAAGCCCGGCCGCGATCGCTGTCCGAAGTTTCCGTGCTGATCGCCCTGTATCGCCCCGGCCCTTGGGATACGGGCATGGTGGCAGATTATTTTGAAAGAAAGCAAGGTCTGAAGGAGACAACTTATCTTCTGGCGGAACTGGAACCCCTTTTAAAAGAAACCTGCGGCCTGATTATCTATCAGGAACAGATCATGCGGATCGCTCAAAGGCTGGCCGGCTATACCCCCGCAGAATCCAATGATTTGCGGATAGCATTTGGCAAAAAAATAGCCGCAAAACTTGCAGAACACCGCCAGCGGTTTATCAACGGTGCGGTTGCCAAAGGCATGGAAAGGATCGCGGCCCAGAAACTATTTGCACTTCTCAAACATTTCGGAGGGTATGGATTCAATAAGGCCCACAGCATGGCCTATGCCCTGATTGCCTGGCAGATGGCTTATTTAAAAGCGCATTTCCCGGTAGAATTCATGGCGGCGTGGCTGAACATCAGTCTTGGCGAGTCAAACCGGATAGCCTGCTTGATTGATGAGTGTCGCGCCAGCAACATCCCTGTTCTGGGGCCGGATATAAATCAAAACGCCAAACAATTTGCAGTAGACGGCGGGCAGATACGTTGCGGCCTGGCCATCGTTAAAAAAACGGACGAGGACCTGGCAGAGGCGATTATTTCCGAGCGGATCGCCAACGGACCGTTTACGTCGCTGCCTGATTTTTGCCACCGCCTGGCGCCAGTACATCCTGAAATATTACAAGACAAAGAGATTGTCGCCAACCTGATCAAGGCCGGCGGCTTTGACGGCACCGGCGCAACCCGAGCGCAAATGATGGCGGCACTTGACAATATTCTGAATCTGTCGGCCGCCGAATCGCCAGCTGCCCTGCCGGAGGCCGACGAATGGCACTCGCGCCTTCGTCTGGCCCTGGAGAAAACGGCTTTGGGGTTTTATTTAGAAGCAGCCCCCCTGACGTTAGGTCACATAACATCAAAACATCAAACCACCACAACACTGCCTGAAATGTATGCCAACCCTGAATCCGGCCGGGTTTCTGTCGGCGGTATCTGGAAAACAGTGAGCCACCAGCGAAAAAAAGATGAATGCGCTATGGCCACAGCGGAACTGGAAGACAACAATGCCATCATCAAGGTTATCATCCCGCCTGAAATTTACGCCTCGGCCCGGCACATGATAATGCCGGAACTACCGGTCATCGTGGAAGGGTGTTATGTGTTTGATGAAATCACCATCGGCCCATTGCAGGCGGAGCGGATCATACCGTTAACCGACACCACATCCCCGAAGCTGCCAGCAGACGAGCAGGGCGTCCCGCTTCTCTGCCTGGCCTGTCCTTTTTGCGGTCATCCCGATTTATGGCTGTATATGGCGTCCGCACCGCCACTTGATTTTACAAAAAGCAGCGACTTTGTAATGGCCTGTCAGATAAAATGCGCAGACTGCCAGGCTGTCGGCCCCATGAGCTTCGTGGACATAAATGCCGACTACACACAGGCCCAAACCGCCGCTATTGACCAGTGGAACCAGCGCTATACCATTGAAGCATACACCGGCGGGGAGATAAGGCCCTGTCCTTTTTGCGGGCACCATCCACCGGAAATCGATTATCTGTTGGACCCCGATCCGCCAGAGGCGATAGATACCGGGATAATAGAAAAAATTACCTGCCGGCAATGTGGCGCGGCCTGCGCATCCAGGTATGCCTGCGACTCATGTTTGACGAT
>JBKHHL010000183.1:0-4510 GCA_046539175.1 Desulfosudaceae bacterium | reverse complement strand
ATGTCTCCGAGATGAACCTTGTTCTGTTGGCTCCGGGCGATCAGGACCGACCGGATGTCATCCAGGGAGTTAAACTTCCCCGTGGTTCTGGCAATTATTTCCCGGCGGCCGACGGTGACCCGTCCCCCTGTTTTTTCGACGTTTTCCTTCCGAAGCTTTTCCAGGATAGTCGCCAGACCGAGCTTGTATTTTTCAATAGCAGCTGCATCCAGCAGTATCCGTATCTCTCTTTCAAGCCCTCCGACGATCTCTGTTCCCGCTACGCCCCTGGTGGCCAGGACACGATCCTGCAGCCAGTTATCGGTCCATTCCCGCACCTTGACCGGCCCCCAGTGTTCGGAGTTGATCGCCACCTGGATCACCGGCAATTGAGAGGGGTCGGCCTTGAATACGAAAGGCTCTTCAGCGTTGTCCGGCAGATCGGGTTTGGCCCGGGTCAGGGCCGCCTGCACGTCCTGGAAGGCCACATCGGTGTCGGTTCCGTAATCGAAGTTAACATCAAGGGCATAGAGCCCGGTTCTGGACGAGGATTCCAGGGAATCCAGGTTATCCACCGTGGCCATCAGGCGCTCAACAGGATCGGCTATATCCGTGTCGATTTCGTCGGGCGTAGCGCCGGGCCACTCGATCTGCACCTTGACCAGCGGATAGGTAACATCCGGCAGAAAGTCGACGGGTAAACGCCACAGTCCGTAAAGACCGAGAACGACCAGCGCCAGGACGATGGCGCTGGTGGCCAGACGCCGCCGGACGGCATAAGCGGTTATTTTCATCGGTCGTCTCCGTTCCGGCCGGACTGACTGCCGCCGGTTGGCTCAGCCATGTTCTCGCCTTTTTTCTTGTCCGGCTTTGTTGCTTCCGTGACGCGGACGGCAGTGCCGGTTTTCAGCTTTTCATTGCCGGCCACGATGATTTTGTCGCCGGCCTGGATCCCGGAAATGATTTCAACCCGGTTGTCCGCCTCAATACCGGTCTGCACCGGGCGCGCCAGTGCCCGGCCCTCTTCAACCACGAAAACAACCGGTCCTGTCGGTGTGCGGACCAGGGCCTCCAGCGGCACCACCACGACCTTGTCCGCGCTTTGAAGCGACAATGACAGCCGGGCGAACATGCCGGGAAGCAGGCTGACGGATTGATCCAGGGTAATTTCCACGGTCCGGGTGCGGAGGCGCGAATCAAGATAGGGGTAGACCCGCTCGACCCGGCCCGGGAAGATGCTCTCGGGGTGGGCGTCCAGGCGCACCTCGACCGGCATGCCGACAGCGACCCCGGCCGCGTGTTTTTCGGGAATCGCGGTCCGGATAACCAGGCTGTCCGGATCGTACATTTCCAGCAGCACCGCGCGCGGCGCGACGAATTCGCCTTCCTTCACCTCCACCCGGGACACCACCCCGGCCCACGGCGCCTGGATGCTATGATCCCGGGCGATTTCCTCGGCCTTGATCAGCAAGGCGCGGACATTTTCATAGGCGGCCCTGGCCTGGTCCAGCTGTTCCTCCGGCAAGGCTTGGTTGGCAATGAGTTTCCGGATTCGGTGCAGGTTCTTCTCCTCTTTTTTCAGCTCTTCCCGAAGAGAGACGATCTGCGTGTCAACCCCCTTTTTTCTGCCGATGGAAAGCAGGGGCTGGCCCGCTGTCACCCGGTCGGCCTCGCGCACACGGATATCTGTCACCGGTCCTTCGGCCGGAGACGCCAGCCGGGCGATCCGGTACGGTTCCACCGAGCCGCTCAGTTCCAATGCTTTTGTGATGTCGTTTCTTTTGGCGGTAAGAACCTGCACCAGGGGTGCCGGTTTGGAGTTGCCGGATTTTTCTGCTACGGCATTTTCAGAAGTTTTTTCGGAATCGGCTCCAGGAAAAAATACGATCCCGGCGGCCGCGCTGGCCCCGATGATCAAGGCCGCGATCCAGATTGTTTTTTTCTTCATGCCACCTCCCTTGGCCGTCTCCGGTCATTGGCGATTTTGAAAAAAATGCCTTTCACCTTATCATTCAAACAGACAATTTTTCCCATTTCAGAATCTGGGCCACGATCATTCCGGTGATAAAACCGGCCGCCAGGTTGGAGGCCAGGGTGATGCCCAGGATCAAGGTGGCTACAAAATAGTCTTTACGCCGGTCCAGGTCCATGATGGTAAGCGTCAGCTGGGCGCCCGCGAAGATCAGCAAAGCGCCCAGGATGGACATGGGCAGGAGATTGAAAAGCCTGACGATGTTTTCGCCGAGCAGCACCGCCAGGGCTACAAAGATAACACCGATCAGGAGATTGGAACCGGCGGTCCGCGCGCCGAAGCGGTAATGGGCCGCCAGTCCTCCGGCACCGTGACAAAGCGGCATACCGCCCAGGCTGAAACTGAGAAAATTGGCCAGGGCCATGCTGACGCAGGCTTTGCGGTTGGTCACCCGGGACGACCGGTCACCGAAATATTCTTTAGAAAGGTCGGTATAGGCCAGCACCGCGTTGCCCAGCGTCATGGGCAGTTGCGGCAATACCAGGGCGAAGAGGGCAAAGGTGAAATCCGCTTTTTCAGGAAACCCGAAAGGAAGGATTTCGGGAAGAGCAAAGCCGAAGCCGCTGCCGCCCGGGGTAAACCTGGCACCCAGCACCAGGCCGGCGGCGAGTCCGCCGGCGACAACAATCAAACCGGCCGGGAATTTCTTGTTGTCCAGCAAAAGCAGAATGGTGATGGCGGCGATCACACCGATCACCAGGCTGATGGGAAGAGCCCCGAGGGACTGGATAGAGAGATGCGGTTCCACCGCCTGCTGGAGCGCCTGATACTGGGAGGTTCCGATAATAAACCTGACTCCGCCGGAGATCAGCAGCGCGCCGGTGGACAGCTGGACCCCCCGGATAACCGATTGGGGCGTGGCTTTGCGGATGAGATCAATGGCTCCGGTCAGACCGATGATCAACAGGAAAATACCCAGGAGCAGGGATGAGGCCAGAATCTGCTCCGGACTCATGGCGGTGGCGATGGCATAGGCCCCGATCACCTTCATCGGCTGAACCGGCACGGTAATCCCGAAATAAACACCTGAGATGATATAGAAGACGCCGACGCTCAAAAACAGCCCCAGGGCGCTGAGGCCGTTAAACAGGACCATGGCAATGGCAATGGGCAGCAGAGTGCCCAAGTCGCCCAGGGAGCCGGCCAGCTCCAGGCGATTAAATTTAAAACGTTCCGACATGAATTTCTCTTTGTCATGGGACCGGGCTGGTCATGGTTCCGGCAGATGATTTTACCGGTCCGGCGATTTCCCCGCTCCGCGTGCACTGTTCTTGGTTGTCGGCCGAACCGGCGGATTTTCGCTGATCTGACTGCAAATATTGTTGAACTTCGGGGTGGTTGTACCCAGATTGTTCAGTTCGGCTGTAATTTGAGTAATCGCCCGCCTGTCCACCATGTAGTGGGTCCAATAGCCGCGTTTTTCCCCCCGGACCAGGCCGGCCTGGCGCAATATTTTCAGATGCTGGGAAACGGCCGGCTTGGAGATACCAAGATGCGCTGCCAGGGCACCCACGCAGAGATCGCTGTTGAGCAGCATGATTACAATCTTCAGGCGTTTTTCATCGGCCAGGGCTTTTAAGGAGTCCACCAGGAGCATATTATTATCCATATAAGTGTTGTCTTATTTGATTCAAAAAAAACAGATGAAATCAGCAATGTCAACAACTTTTCGGTCGGATCAGCCCAGCAACCTGACAGAAAAAGAAAAAGAGATCCCAAACAGCTGTTTTTCAGCATACAAAAAAAAGATAAAAGATAAGAAGTTTATTTTATGATTATCATCTATAGTAAGACCTCTCTTGTGTGTCGATATTTTTGCGTCCGCTATATATTGACGGCTTCGTAAAAAGTCCAATTTCTTTGTTGCGCTGCATCTCTTGTCATGTTACGTACAACTAAGTACGCTCCATTCCTCGAGATTTGCGCGCCTCGAACTTGAACTTTTTACTTTGCCGTCCCAAAATTGACTTTTTACGAGGGCATCATATATTGATGGTCTCGTAAAAAGTCGAGATTTATCATATTTCGTCACCCCGGCGAAGGCCGGGGTCCAGTAAAATAAAATAGTTCTGGATTCCGGCATTCGCCGGAATGACGAGATAGGGACTTTTTACGAAGCCGTCAAAATTGAATTTACTGTATTCTGCTCAAAAACTACCCAGGCAGGAGGTGTCTATGTTAACAGAAGAGCAGCGAAACTTATTCGCCAATTTCCACAAATCAGTTGAAAACGAAGGCATCTTGGATCAAAAAACGTCCCATCTGATAAAAATCGCCGCCGCCATGGCTTTTGGATGCTATCCATGAATAGAACAACTCTTTGGCGTGGCCAAAGAAAGAGGCATTAGCGATGAGGAAATAAGCGCAGTCCAGTTGCATGTAATGATGGTTTCTTCCGGCAGGGTCATGATGCAAGTGGATGATGTTGTTGAATAGGTATATTCTTGCCAAAAATTCAGCCTTTTGAACAATACAGCGATGCTTATGACGATTGGTTCC
>JBKHHL010000182.1:0-4580 GCA_046539175.1 Desulfosudaceae bacterium | reverse complement strand
CAAGGTAGGGACTTTTTACGAAGCCATCAAGATTGATTTATACAGAAAAACAGGTTGTTGAATCATCTGGTCCTCTGGAATTCATAAAAAAATTCGGATTAAAGGTGAGATGTCATCAGGAGGTGATGCTGGTAACGTTATATGGCGTTACGTATGGCGTTACCGGGGGGAGGGGGTGGTTCACACCCTCAGGGTCTGGCCGGGTTCGGGAATGACGGTTTCGATACCTTCCGCCTCCAGAGCTAGCGAAAAAGGCCGGGCCTGGTCGGGTTCACCGTGAACCACGGCGGCTTTTTTGATCCGCAGATTGGATTCTTTGACAAAACGGAGCAGTTCCTCTTTATCAGCGTGGGCGCTGAAGCCGTCTATCTTTTCCACCCGGGCCTTCAAGGGATATTCCTTGCCCAGAATTTTCATTATGGGCGGGGGGCCTTTTTTACCTGAATCCTGATACTGGCGGCCTTGCTCCAGGATTCTGCGCCCCAGAGTATTCTCAGCCATGTAACCGACTACCAGATTGGTGTTGGCCGGGTTGTGGATTTTGTGTCGCAGATGGTGCAGGATCCGACCGAACTCACACATGCCCGAAGCTGAGATAACGATATGAGGGGTGGGATCTCGCATTAATTCCATGGAATCATCCACCGACTCGGTAAAGCGCAGGTCGTCAAAAGCAAAGGGATTGATACCTTTTTCCAGAAAATCAACATGAGCCTCACCGTCATAAACTTCCGGATGCTCGCTGAAAACCCTGGTCAGCTTACTGGCCAGGGGGCTGTCCACGTGGACCGGCACCCGCGGCACGGCCTTTTTATTGTACAGTTTATGGATGGTATAGAGCAGTTCCTGGGTGCGGCCATAGGCAAAAGAGGGAATAACGACCGTACCGCCCCGCTCAATGGTCCGGGTGAGGACGTCCCGCAATTTTCCTTCCAGATCGGTAATCGGTCCGTGCGTCCGGTCGCCATAGGTGCTCTCAATAAGCATCAGGTCGATATCCCGGTCTTCCGGCGGAAAATTCAAGTTGGGGTCCTTGATGATATCCTTGCCAAAGCGCCCCAGGTCGCCGGTATAGCAGATTGTCCGGGCGTCGCTGCCGTCCCGGTATTTGATGATACTGACAGCGGAGCCGAGGATATGGCCGGCTTCATAAAAGGTAACTGTCAGGTCGTGGCCGATGGTGATCGGAAGACGATAGGGGATACCTTCAAAACAGGCCAGGGCGTCAGCGGCGTCGCCCGGGGTGTACAGGGGTTGATTGAGCGGCACGGACAGTTCCCGGGCCAGGGAGTTGATTTTTTCATCGTCTATACGATTTTTCCCGTATTTCAAAATCTTACGGGCGTCTTTCGGGTTGAGGCCGCCCGTCATATTGGATCGGCCGTTCTGGGAGTATTGATGGAGCGCTCGCCGGACAGCTTTGTAATTAAGATATTCTGATTCCGATTGCTGAATATGGGCCGAGTCCATCAGCATATATTCAGCAACATCGCAGGTGGCCCGGGTGCTGATAATGCGGCCGGCAAAATTATGGCGTGCCATCAGGGGAATGCGTCCGGAATGATCAATATGAGCGTGTGATAAGATGATATTGGTAATGGTGGCCGGATCAAAAGGGGTGGTCCGGTTTTTTTCGGCGGCTTCCCGGCGTTTACCCTGGAACAGGCCGCAATCCAGTAATATTTTGTCCCGGCCGCTGTCCAGCAGGTGCATCGATCCGGTGACCTCCCGGGCCGCGCCATAAAAAGTTATGTCCATAATCTGCTTCCGCCATCCTTGATGGCTTCGTAAAAAGTCCCTAACTCGTCATTCCGGCGAAGGCCGGAATCCAGAACTATTTGATTTTACTGGATCCCGGCCTCCGCCAGGACAGGCCCCGGCCTCCGCCGGGGTGACGCAATAAGGGGAATCTCGATTTTTTACGAGACCATCATCATTAAGAAGAAATTTTTATGAAATATTTATTTTTTTATTAAAAACACCTTTACATTTGCGAGCGGACTTTGTTACACATGTTACTATTTTAGTGATTGCGGGGCAAGCTCCATCTGAACCGTGACTATATCGCTGATAATATGTCCAGATCAACAGCTATTTTCATGATCAGCGATAATTGATTAAACCGGAAGGAGGCAGTTTATTATGGATCATACCCGGGAAGTATGGACCATTCCCAAGGCGGCGCAACGATGTTCAGTCACCCGCATGACCATGTGGCGCTGGGTTAAATCCGGCCTGATCAAGGCTTCGGTGACACCGGGTGGACATTACCGGATACGTCGTCGTGATCTGGAGGATTTTCTCATCAAAAATAAAATGACGGATTTGTCCGGCCAGGCTTCGTCCGGCCGCCGCATTCTGGTGGTTGATGATGAAGCCATGGTACGGAAAGTTCTTTTCAGAACCTTGAGTAAGCTTGATTTTGAAGTTGAAACAGTCAGTGACGGCTTTGAAGCGGGGGTCAGAACAATCCGGTTCCAGCCCGATCTGATTATCCTTGACCTGGTTATGACGGGCATGGACGGCTTTGAAGTGTGCCGGTATATCAAGCAGGACCCGGCTACCGCCAACATCAGAATCCTGGTTTTGACCGGTTGTAATACCTCTCATGAACTCCAGCAGGCCCTGGACGCCGGGGCGGATGATTTTCTGGTCAAGCCCGTTAAGCTGGAAATACTGCTGGAAAAGATCAAGAAGCTGGTTAGCCGGGAGGAAGCGGAACAAAAGGTCGTGGAGAACGGGACCGGATCTTAACCCGGATTTTAAACCGGATATTTCCCGGCCAGTGGTGTTTGGTTGTCAGGTAAATATTTAATTTCCAAGAGGTCCGGCATCCGACCGGTCTGATCCTGGCGGATGTTGGTAAAATTCATATCACCCGGGAATCGGACTTTTTTACACAGACAGCCCCTAAACCTGTGATCGTGGATAGATGGAGGTGGCATGGCCCGAAAATCGGTTGATGAAGGCTGGGCGGACAAGATTCGGCAATTGACTAAGGACGAGAACGAGTTCCAGCATATCAGAAAGGTTTTGAACCGGCGGCTGGACACCTTGCCCAAAGCCAACGCCCTGCTGGAAACCATGATCTCCTTCAGCGGCTGCCTGATCGCCTGTCTTGATACGGAGTTTAATTATGTTTTTGTCAATCAGGCCTATGCCCGGGCCTGCGGGGGAAAAGTCGAAAATTTTCAAGGAGAAAACTATTTTAAACTCTATCCGGATGATGATTGTCGGGTTTGTTTCGAAAAGGTTCTGAAAACCGGCCTGCCCGTATTTCTCGAGGCCCGGCCGGTCGTGACGGTGGACCGGCCCACCGGCCGGAATGGTTTCTGGAACCAGGGGCTGTTGCCGGTCAAAAACAGCAACGGAGAAATTGAGCATCTGCTGTTATCCTGTGAGGATGTAACCCGGCATTTGCTTTCCGAAGAGACAGCCCGCCGGTTTCAGGCCGTAGCGGATCATTCCGCCTATGGCCTGGCCATTATGGATATGTCCGGCCGCCTGACCTATGTAAATGATTCTTTTGCCCGCTTTCATGGCTACCGGCAGCCGGAAGAGCTGATCCGGCATCAACTGAGCTCCTGCGTTGATGAAACCGAGTGCCCGCTCCTGGAACAACAGCTGGAGCAATTGCGTCACAATGATCAACCCTGTCTGCGGGAATGGCGGCATCGGCGCCTGGATGGCAGCCTTTTTCCGGCTTACATGAACCTTGCGCCGGTCAACCAGGGGAGTGATCAGCCCGAGTTTGTGGTGGTCACCGTGATCGATATCAGTGATACCAAGCAGTTTCAAAAACAGCTCATCGAAGCGGAAAAAATGGCTGTTTTCGGCCGGCTGGCAACCAACGTCGTTCATGAGGCCAGTTCTCCTTTGCAGACGGCCATGATTACTCTCAGTAACCTGGAGACGTTTGCCAGCGAGAATCAACGCCTTTCTGAAGATCTGAACATGCTGAAAGAGGCCTTTGACGCTATTCATCGGACCATAACCGGACTTCTCGATTTATACCGCCCCTCCCTGGTCAAACGCCGGTCAACCAGCATAAACAACCTGGTAAAAAAGACCCTTGAGCAACTGGGGGTTTTATTCAAACGTAATAATATCGAAGTTATTCTGCAATTGGACCAGGGAATTCCCCGGCTGGAAACCTCACCGCACCAGTTAAACCATTGCTTATTGAACATCTGCACCAATGCCGTTGAAGCCATTACCGGCGAAGCTATCAACAGTCCCAAAAAACACGATCAAAAAAATAATGGCGCCAGAATAACCATTCAGACCCGGCAGGTTGATCAGCACGTCTTGATTGATATTGCCGACACCGGTCCGGGGATCGCCGAAGAGAGAGTTGATGCCATCTTTGAACCATTCTTTTCCCAAAAACAGTCCGGTCTTGGCATCGGCCTGACCCGTTGCCGGGAAGTTGTTGAAAATGAGGGAGGTCAGATATCCGCCCGGAACCTGGAAGATGGCGGCGCCCTGATCAGCCTGAAGTTGCCGGTCCGGGAAGATCTCGCTGAAACAGAATAGACATGGAAGTTGATGTTATGCGGCAGTCTCGAATATTATTAGTG
>JBKHHL010000181.1:0-4582 GCA_046539175.1 Desulfosudaceae bacterium | reverse complement strand
CGGGTTAGTGTCCATCCCTTTCACAGGGATGGCACAATCTGGTGGTTCCAATCCGGGAGAAACTATCGTGAATATTGGAGAATCCATCCGCTTGGCAGGACTGTTGCTCCTTTCAGGTCTTGTCATGTCAGGCTGCGCCATGCTTGAAGAGGCGGGCATGTGGGAAAAACCCGAGGCCAGAATTTCCGCGGTCAGGCTGACGAAGCTAAGCTTTACCGGAACCGACCTGGAGGCCACCGTGGAAGTTCATAACCCCAACCCATATGAAATAAACCTGGGCCGGCTGGATTACGCCCTGCTGGTACAGGATAAACAGGTTTTAAAGGGAGAACAGAACCGGAATATCGACCTTAAAGCCGATAGTTCACAGTCCCTTGTTTTTCCGGTGGGGGTAAAATTCGAGGATCTGCTGGCGGCCGTGTCCGGCCTGAAACAAAAAAGTGAAGTTGATTACGAGCTGACCGGCGGGGTCAGTTTTGTGATACCGGTAGCAGGAGAAATCCGGGTTCCTTTTAATAAAAAAGGCCGGCTGCCCGTGCCGAAAATGCCGAAAATCAGCGTGGAAAAACTGCGGCTTGATGATTTGAATATGCTGGGGGCCTCTTTGGAACTCATCCTGAACCTGAACAATCCCAACGATTTCGGCATCAACCTGGACCGGTTTGATTATTCCTTCAAGCTGAATGGCAACCCCGTTGCCGGCGGCGGAGCCACTGCCCGGGTAGCGGCCGGGCCCGGCCAGACCAGCCGGATTGAGCTGCCCCTGGATCTCTCTTTTGCCAGTTCCGGCCCGGCCCTGTTCAAACTTTTAAAGGACGGCGGGAAGCTCGACTATAATTTGACCATTGAGGGAGAAGTCGGCAGCACCCATAAACTGTTAAACCAAATTCCTTTGCAGACCGCTAAAACCGGCATTATCAAGCTGAGCCGCTAAAAAGAGGAATTGTCCGGCCACGAGACCATGAAAAAAAACGCGGGATATGTCATTGCCGGCGCCGCCAGCGGTTCGGGCAAAACCACCTTCACCCTGGGCCTGATGGCCTGGCTGCAAAAGCGGGGTTACACGATAGCGCCCTTTAAAACCGGTCCGGACTTTATCGATCCCGGCCACCACACCCGGATTACCGGTACGGCCAGTCGCAACCTGGACGGCTGGATGCTTTCCCGGAACTACAACCTGGACACCTTTCACCGCCACGCCGCCTGGGCGGATGTTGCCGTGGTGGAAGGAGTCATGGGTCTCTACGACGGCTTCGACGGGACAAGCGAGGCCGGTTCCACCGCCCAGATAGCCAAATGGCTGGACCTGCCCGTTATCCTGCTGGTAAACGCCGCCAGCATGGCCCGCAGCGCCGCCGCCCTGGTCAAGGGCTTCGTGGAATTTGATACCGGCCTCAGGTTCGCCGGGGTGGTCTTTAACAATCTCGGCAGCCCCACCCATCTGGAATATTTAAAAGAAGCGGTTAACCACAGCCTGGAAGTGCCGGTGCTGGGCGGCCTCCTCCGGGATGAAAGCCTGACCATTCCGGAACGCCATCTGGGCCTGGTAACCGGCGAGGAGCATGTCCTGGACCAGGCCGCCATCGACCGGCTGGCCGACATGATCGAAACGGGTCTGGATACGGACCGCCTGAGCAGTGACCTGGTGCCCAGCGGGGCTTCTTTCCGGAAGAAAAAGACGGTCCCGATCGGTCCCGACCCGGTTCGGATCGGGGTAGCCCGGGACGCGGCCTTCTGTTTTTATTACCAGGACAATCTCGACCTGCTGGCCGCCCACGGGGCCGAGCTGGTTTTTTTCTCCCCCATCACAGACCGGCATCTGCCGGCTGACCTGGCCGGGCTTTATTTCGGCGGCGGTTATCCCGAAGTTTTTGCCGAAGCCTTGTCCGCCAACCAGACCATGCGCGACCAGATTTACCAGGCCTGTCAAAACGGTCTGCCGATTTACGGCGAATGCGGGGGATTCATGTATCTATGCCGGGAATTTATTGAGCGGGACGGCCGACGACTTCCCCTGTGCGGCTGTTTTCCCCTGGCCACCCGCCTGCTGGACCGCTTGAAGTCCCTGGGATACCGGGAGGTGACCCTGACGGAAGATACCATTATGGGACCGGCCGGAACAACCGCCCGCGGCCATGAATTTCATTATTCGGAATTAGAGACTTCCGCTTCCGCTCTGCCGGGGGATATCACGCCGGTCTATGCTGTTTCCGACCGGGGGAACCGGCCGGCCACGGCCGAAGGCTTCCGCGTTAACCAGAGCCTGGCCAGTTACGTCCATTTGCATTTCGGCAGCAACCCCAGCCTGGCCGGCAACATGGTCGAGGCCGGCCGGCAATATCGCAAATCAAAACAGACCGATCAGCCCGGGTAAAGCCCGGGGTTACGCCTCTGGCCCTGTCCCTCGAGACTCCCTCAGGCAACTGCCCCGGCCACGGGCAGCAGCACGGTAAAGGTGGAGCCCTGCCCGGGCCGGCTGCTTACCAGGACCTCTCCTCCGTGCTGCTTGACAATGCCGTACACGGTGGCCAGGCCCAGGCCGGTCCCCTGGTCGTCCTCCTTGGTGGTGTAAAACGGTTCGAAAATATTTTCCTGAACAATTTCATCCATGCCGCAGCCGGTATCCTCAAACTTCAGCCGGACGTAGCAGCCGGCCGGCATCGGCGTCAGCGGATCGATTTCGTCTTCTCCTAATTCCACGGCGGCGGTGGATATGAACAAAGACCCGCCGCCGATCATGGCGTCCCGGGCATTTATGGCCAAATTCATGATGACCTGTTCCAGTTGCCCGGCATCTCCCCTGACAAGGGGCAGCTCCGGTTCCAGGTCCTGGGTAATGGATATATCTTCCCGGATGGCGCGACGAAGCAGTTTTTCATACCCGGTCAGCAGTCTGTTGAGATCGACCTCCTGGAAATCCAGGGTCTGTTTACGGCCGAAGGCCAGAAGCTGGCGAACCAGGTCCCGCGCCCGTCCGCCCGCGGACAGAATACCCTCGACCGCTTCGCGACGATGATCGTCAGATTCCATGTCATCCAACAATATTCTGCCGTAGCCCAGAATCGGCGCGATCAGATTGTTAAGATCATGGGCTGCCCCGCCGGCCAGACGTCCGATGGAATCCAGTTTCCGGGCGTGGTGAAAGCGTTGCTCCAGAAGCGCTTTTTCCTTTTCCGACCGTCGGCGTTCTGTAATGTCGGTCCCAATACCGCAGAGGGCGATGGGTTCGTCCGCCTCATTTCTGACAAGATGGGTGCGACAGTCGATGATGAGACGGTTGCCCGCCGCGTCAAAATTGACCACTTCCCCGCGCCAGGATCCCTGGCGCAAAGTTGTTTCGATAATCTCGGCCTGGGTGGTGGCTCATTCCCGGGAATCTTCGCCATAAACGACAACCTTTTCCCCGATCAGCTCTTCCCGGCTCTTGCCCAGCATGGCGCATTCAGCGTCGTTAACGTAGGTGATATTCCCCTCCAGGTCAGTCACGGTAATCCGGTCCTGTATCTGGTTTAAGGTCAGAGCCTGCATCCGCAGAGCCTCCTCGGCAGCTTTCTGTTGGGTTACGTCCCGGATGTTTTTCAGCACATAGACGACCTGGCCTTTATGGTTGAAAATCGGTCTAAGGCTGATTTCCTTGTGGCGGCCGTCAATGGGATTAACCTCTTCATACCGACGCTGCCGGCCGTCCAGAAAGGTCTGCTCGGCGGGACACTGCCGGCAGGGAGCTTCCCTGTTTTTCATGACCTGGTAGCAGCAGGGCTTATCACGACGCTGGCTTTCCGGAACCCATTCATGATCTTTCCAGTTAGATAAAAGAACGCGGTGATCTTTGTCAATCACCATCAAGAGGCTGTCCACGGCGCTGAGGGTACTGTTTAAAAGGGAGTCATATTCGTCCCGCTCAGCTTCCGCCTCCCTGCGCTCGGTAATATCCTGGACCGACCCGAACAGCCGTTTTACCCGCCCGTCGGCACCTTTTTCCGGAAAGCCCCGCGCCAGACACCAGCGAATCTCACCGTCTTTGCGAAAAGTCCGGATAACCATTTCATAGGGGATACCGTCCGTCCTGGCCTTGAGGCTGGCCTGGCGCAGCCGGTCCATATCTTCCGGATGGGTATGCTCGCCATGCTCGGCCCAGCGACTGGGTTTTTCAGCGGGGTCCAGCTGAAAAATACGGTACAGCCCGTCCGACCAGGTCACCTCGTCGCTGTCGATATCCCACTCCCAGCTGCCGACAAGAGCAATCCGCTCGGTGCGGGCCAGCATAGCCTGGGTTTGCTTATGAGCCTGCAACTGCTCTTGCAATTCACTGATGGTCTTTTCCAGCTGACTGATCTTTTCGACCAGGCTCTCCTGGCGGGGTTGTTTTATTCCCATAATATTTCCAAAATATTATAGAGCGGTAAGATCATGTTGCCTGGTGTGGTTTAACCCGGATATTCCATGCCAGGGTTACATTAAATGACCGGCCCTGATTGACGGCCGGCTTGAACGTCTGGCCCTTGTTTTCCCGTTCCGGATGCCTGACTATACCTTAAATATCAATGCTGGTATATTGAAATTTTACAATTGTCGAATTTTT
>JBKHHL010000180.1:0-4600 GCA_046539175.1 Desulfosudaceae bacterium | reverse complement strand
CCATAAACGGCCAATGACAATTTGTATTTTAAAAAAAGACAGAAATTATCAATAAACATTTGGAATTTATTAATTAAACCACTATAGTCGAAAAAATTCATGAAATATCCGGGTCAGTCGCACAATTCAAACAAACCAGCGGCACCCATGCCGCCGCCGATACACATGGCCTCCACCCCGTACTTGACACCTTTGGCCTGCATGTTGGCCAGCAGAGTGGCGCAGAGTTTGGCGCCGGTGCATCCCAGGGGATGCCCCAGGGCAATGGCCCCGCCGTGAATGTTGATCCGGTCCATGTACTTTTCCAGACCCAGTTCCCGGATGCAGTACAGGGCCTGGGAGGCAAAGGCTTCATTGATTTCCCAGAGTCCGATATCATCAACGGTCAGCCCGGCCTTGTCAAGCAGCTTGGGAATGGCGTAGCGGGGGCCGACGCCCATTTCATCCGGTTCGCAGCCTACGGTCGTGTAAAGCTTGAGTTTGGCGAGAGGCTTCACCCCCAGTTCTTTTACCATGTCCTCGCTCATAATCACGGAAACGGCCGCGCCGTCGGTGGTCTGCGAGGAGTTGCCGGCCGTAACCGAGCCGTTGGCGGCGAAGGCCGGGCGAAGCTTGGCCAGGCCTTCCACGGTGGTCGATTCTCTTATGCCGTCGTCAAAGTCCTGGATAAAGGTTTCTTTTTTATAGGTGCCGTCGGCCTGCTGAACGAATTTGGTGGCCGGGGTGGGCACGATTTCCGTGTAGAGTTTTTCAGTCTTGGCTTTGGAGGCTTTCATCTGGGAGTTGTAGGCGAATTCATCCTGCATTTCCCGGGTGATGCCGTAGCGGTTGGCCACGTTTTCAGCGGTGATGCCCATGGAAGTGTACATGTCGGCGTGTTCGATGGTCCATTCCGGATGGGGCCGGGGATTGTTACCGCCCATGGGGACGTAAGTCATGGATTCAATCCCGCCGCCGATGGTAACCTCCGACCAGCCGGACATGACCCGCAGCGAGGCCTGGGCGATGGCTTCCAGGCCGGACGAGCAGAAGCGGTTAATGGTGGCGCCGGATACCTCGATGGGAAAACCGGCCATCTGCCCGGCTATGCGGCCGATATTCAGGCCCTGTTCCGCCTCGGGAAAGGAACAGCCGATCATGAGATCGTCCACGGCTTTCTTTTCCAGGCCGGTGGTTTTTTCCATGGCGGCGTTCAGTATAAATGACAAAAGATCCTCGGGGCGGGTGTCTTTAAGCGCGCCCCGTCTGTTTTTGCAGCCGGGTGTTCTGACCGATGTGACAATATATGCGTCTCTCATTCTGTTTCCTCCTTCAATAGAGATAACGGCAATTTTTCAAAAGGCCCGGTTTTCGCGGGGCCGCGGCCTGTTGGGGGCGGCGCCTTGGAGCCCGGGTTTTCGTTCCGCCGTCTTAATAAAGCTCTTTTTAACGTTTATGGACCTGGCCTGCTCCTTAATTTCGGAGTGGCTTGCCTGTTTTGAGCATGTGGTCGATTCTGGCCATGGTTTTTTCCTGTTTGAGAAAATCAAGGAAAGCTTCCCGTTCCAGGTTGATGATGGTCTGTTCATCCACCTCGCTGTAGGTTCTGGCATAGCCGCCGCCGATGACAAAGGCGATACGCCTGGCCAGGAAGGCGTCGTATTCGCTGACATAACCGCCGCTTTCCATGTTGAATATTTCGGCGTTAACCATGCCCCAGGCCGCTTCGCCCACGACTTTGAGCGGTTTTCGGCGCGGCCTGGCATAGCCGTCTGAAATCATGCGCAGAACTTCTTTCTTGGCTTCACCGATGAGATGATCGCGGTTGAACACAATGCGGTCGTTGGGGCCCAGAAAACCGTTGGCCCGGGCTTCGGCCGCGGACATGGACACCTTGGCCATGGCGATATTCATGAAAGTGGGGATGAAAAATTTGGATATGTCGGCGTCCTTGACCGACGCGGGAATGCCGCTGATCATCTTTTTCCACAGGTTCATGCAGCCGGTGCCGGCCGGCAGAACGCCCACCCCGATTTCCACCAGGCCCATGAACAGTTCGGCGTGAGCGACGATCCGGTCCGCGCCCAGGCAGACTTCACAGCCGCCGCCCAGGGTCATGCCGTAGGGTGCCGCTACCACCGGAAAATGGGAGTAGCGTTCCTTCTGGACCACGTCCTGGAGCGAGGCGATCATGTCGTTGATGGCGTCGAACTGGTCGGCCTCCACCGCGGTTTTGATCTCCTTCAAGTCCGCCCCGGCTGAAAAGGCTCCGGGCATGCCGCCGGCCTGGTTGCCGATAACCAGGCCCACCCCGTTTTCATCCACGTAATCCAGGGTTTCATGAAGAAAGCTGATCAGTTCGCTATTCAGGGCGTTCATCTTGGTGTGGAATTCGCAGCAGAAGACGCCGTCGCCCAGATCTATCAGGGAGGCGGAACCGCAGCTTTTGACTTTTTTGCCCATGCCCTTGAGAATTTCCAGGGAGACGGCCTCTTCGCTGACGGCCATCTTTTTATAATCACCGCTCTGGAAATCATAAAACCAGGTTTCGCCGTCGATGGTCTTATAAAAGGTCTGGTTGCCGTCGGCCAGCATTTTTTTGACCTTTTCGGGCACGGCCAGGCCGTCTTTTTCCATTCTGGCCACCGAATCGGCCACGCCGATGGCGTCCCAGGTCTCGAACGGACCCATCTCAAAATTGTAGCCCCATTTCATGGCGTTGTCGATTTCCACGATGGTATCGGAAATTTCCGGCACCCGGTTGGCGGCGTAAATCAGGCCGTGGGCGGTCACTTGCCAGGCGTACCGGGCGCCCTTGTCGTCGCCGTAGAGAACGGCTTTGATTTTTTCCGGCAGACTGGATTGTTTTTTGGCTTCCGCCAGGCAGGGGAATTCAGCGGCCCCGTATTCTTCATATTCCAGAGTTTCGGGGTTGATGGCCTTGCGGATGATTTTGCCTTCCGGACTTTTCTCGGTTTTGTAAAAACCGGCCTGGACTTTTTTGCCCAGCAGGTTGTTTTCGATCATTTTGGACACAAAATCCGGCACGATAAAATCTTCCCGGGCTTCGTCGTCGGTGACCAGGTCATAGGTGTTCTGGGCCACGTGGCCCATGGTGTCCAGGCCCACCAGGTCGGTGGTTTTGAACATGGCGGTCTTGGGGCGACCCAGGACGGGGCCGAACAGGGCGTCGGCTTCCGGGATGGTCAGCCCCATCTCCATCATCAACTGCATGGCTTTGACTATGCCCTGAACGCCGATGCGGTTGCCGATGAAGTTGGGGGTGTCCTTGGCCCAGACAATGCCCTTGCCCAGCCGTTTTTCACCGAAATCAGCCATGAAATCCAAGACTTCCGGCAAAGTGTGCTCGCCCCGGATAATTTCCAGAAGATGCATATAGCGGACCGGGTTGAAAAAATGGGTTCCCAGGAAATGTTCGCGGAAATCCTGGCTCCGTCCGGCGGACATGTCTTTCAAGGGAATGCCGGAAGTATTGGAGGAGATGATGCTGCCGGGTTTGCGGACCGGCTCGATGCGGGCGAAAAGATCCTGCTTGATCTTCAGGTTTTCCACGACCACCTCGACAATCCAGTCGCAGTCGGCCAGTTTGTCAAAATCGTCTTCCAGGTTGCCGATGGAGATCAGGGCGGCGTCATCTTTGTGCATCAGGGCCGCCGGGCTGGACATCAAGATGGTATCATAACCATGTTTGACAATGCGGTTTCTGGCCGCCGGGTCGTTTTTTTCTTCATCCTTCAAGTCAAAGGGAACGATATCCAGCAGCAGGGTTTCAACTCCGGCGCTGGCCAGCAGCGCGGCAATGCCGCCGCCCATGACACCGGAGCCGATCACGGCGGCTTTTTTGATCCTTCTGTTCATAACTTTTCCTCCTGATAATGCTATTTATTAATTATGACGGCTTCGTAAAAAGTCCGATTGCCGCATGGCGGCCGGCTGCGTTGCAGCGTTTTTCTCGGAATTTCACGTACTGCTAAGTACGCTGCATTCCTCGAAAAACTCTGCGCCTTTTTCTTGAACTTTTTACTTTGCCGTCCCAATTTGGACTTTTTACGAGTACATCATTGTTGACCTCGTAAAAAATCACTTGCGGCGCGCCATGATTTTTGTGATTGGCGTGCCCCGAGGCGGTGTTGTTGTACCTGGTCTTCCTGTCATTGGCCGGTATCCCTGAAAAATGTTACCAGCCGATATCGCCTTCAGTCCGTCCTTGTGCCTGACCTGAAATTCGGTCTGAATTTCGGCTGCAAGTGAAAAGATCGGAATTTTCACTGAAAGCGTAAAGCGCAAACTTTTAAAATACACCGATTGTCTTTATAATTCAATAAAATTATTGACGCCTTCACCACAAAATGATATAAAATAAAATTTTTCAGGTTCCCGGGAGGAGTGGCCGAGTGGTTTAAGGCGGCGGTCTTGAAAACCGTTGAGCGAAAGCTCCGTGGGTTCGAATCCTACCTCCTCCGCCAGGAGCAATCGCTGAAAAAAACGGTTCTGAAGCATGCGGAGAGATGGCCGAGCTGGCTGAAGGCGCTCGCCTGCTAAGCGAGTGTGGGGCGAAAGTTCCACCGAGGGTTCGAATCCCTCTCTCTCCGCCATTTCA
>JBKHHL010000047.1:0-16879 GCA_046539175.1 Desulfosudaceae bacterium | reverse complement strand
TTCACAGTGATTTCGGCAACTGCGACAATTCGGTGGTAGTAGTCTGATAAAAAAAACGGTATAATAGCATGGTCAGGATCAGCTTGAAACCGGACGCCCCTTGTTGAGAAAATTTCAGGACCGGCCGGTCGGAAAAATTTATACCCGGCCCGAAAACAACCTAACTGAGAACAAACAGGATCAACAACATGAGTTTTCTGCAAACTTTCCAGGTTCTGCCCCATATCCCGGAAAAATTAAGTTTTATCGAAGAATTGTCCCGCAACCTCTGGTGGTGCTGGAATCTGGACGCCATTGATCTCTTCCGGCGGATTGACCCCAAGCTCTGGGACAACTCCGGCCGCAACCCGGTAGCCTTTTTAACCATGATCGATTCCCGGCGCTTAGAAGACCTGGCCGGCGACAACAGCTTCCTGGCCAATATGAAACAGGTTGAAAATCAGTTTCGTGAAGAAATGAAGGCCCCCGGCCGCCAGCCACTTGACGGCCAATCGCCGGAAGAGATTATTGCCTATTTTTCCATGGAGTTCGGCATTCATGAAAGCCTGCCGTTTTTTGCCGGAGGCCTGGGCGTGCTGGCCGGTGACCATCTCAAGGCCGCCTCCGACCTGGGCATCCCCGTGATCGGCATCGGTATCTTTTATCAGAATGGTTATTTTCATCAATTCCTGAATCATGACGGCTGGCAGCAGGAAGAATACCCCCGAACCGACGTTTTCCATCTGCCCATTGAAAGAGCCAGAGATAAAGCCGGCCGGGAAATACGGGTAAACGTGACCGGACCGGAGGGCGACATTCACCTGGTGCCCTGGAAACTGAATATCGGCCGGGTATCCCTGCTGCTGCTGGATACCAACGTGCAGGAAAACCCGCCCCATATCCGGGACATCAATGCCCGGCTGTACCATTCCGAAAGCAGAATCCGGCTGGCCCAGGAGGTCATCCTCGGCATCGGCGGTATGCGCGTCCTGGAGGCCATGAACATCAAGCCGGTGGTCTGCCATCTCAATGAAGGCCATTGCACTTTTTCCAGCATCGAGCGGGTCAGCCAGATCATGAAGCAACAAGCGGTGGATTTGCCAACGGCCATAGCCATCAGCGCCCGGACAACGCTCTTTACCACCCATACCCCGGTGGCGGCCGGTCATGATGAGTTTGCGCCCGAGATGGTCAGGCCCTACCTGCAGCCCTTCACGGAACAATTCGGGATCAGTAACAAACAGCTGCTGCAATGGGGACAGATTGACCGACAAGCGGACGCCTCCCCCTTTTCCATGTTTGTCCTGGGCATGCGCTACGCCCAGTATTGCAACGGCGTCAGTCAACTCCACGGTTCCGTGGCCCGGGCCATGTGGTCTCATGTCTGGCCGGCGGTACCCCGGGAAGAAGTTCCCATCAGTCACATTACCAACGGTATTCACGTGCCTTCCTGGATATCGGTTGAAAACGCCCAGCTTTTTCAGCGCTATCTCGGTCCGCAGTGGCAGCTGGAAGCCTGCCGCTCGGAAAAACTGACCGAACGAATCAGCGATATCTATGATGAAGAATTATGGCGGGCTCATGAAATGAGCCGCACCCGCCTGATCCGCTCCTGCCGGAAACTCATGGCCGATCAGTACGGCCGCCGCAACGCTCCCAAATCGGAAATGCAGGAAGCCGCCTCGGTCCTGGACGACGACGTCCTGACCATCGCCTTCGCGAGGCGGTTTGCCACCTACAAGCGGGCCACCTTGCTGCTGCACGACCTGGAGCGGTTCAAGGCCATTCTCAGGTCAAAAGAGTATCCGGTCCAGTTTATCTTTTCCGGCAAGGCCCACCCCAGGGATAACGAGGGCAAGGAGCTGATTCAGCAACTGATCCAGTTTTCCAAAAATCCCGAATTCCGGCATAAGATTATTTTTCTGGAAGACTACAACATAAATATCGCCCGCCACCTGGTCCAGGGGGCCGATATCTGGCTGAACACCCCCCGCCGGCCTTATGAAGCCTGCGGTACTTCCGGTATGAAGGCCGCCGCCAACGGGGTTTTGAACTTCAGCATCCTGGATGGCTGGTGGTGCGAAGGCTACGACACCACTACCGGCTGGGCCATCGGCGGCGGAGAAGAGTACGAGGACGCCCGCTATCAGGACGCGGTGGAAAGCCGGGCGCTCTACAATATTCTGGAAAACGATATTATTCCCTGCTTTTATGAAAGAGAAGCCGGAGGCATACCGACCCGCTGGCTGAAAAAAATGAAAGCCTCCATGCAGATGATTCTGACCCGGTTCTGCGCCCATCACATGACCGAAACCTATTACGATCAATTTTACAAACCAGCCGCCGAACACCACCAAGCCCTGACGGCCGAGGGAGGAGCCGAGGCCTCCCGCCTGGCTGCTTTTCATAAAAAACTTCTCGACAAGTGGAACCAGATAAAAATCGAAAAACCGGTCGGACGCGAAGAGGGGCCGTTTCGGGTGGGCAGTTCCTTTACCGTTACCACCGACGTTTACCTGGGGGAACTGTCGCCCGAAGAGGTCGCGGTGGAAATGTATTACGGCCGCGTCGAAAACGTGGACCGGATACGGGACGGTCACAGCCAGATCATGACGGTCCGGGAAAACATGGGCGACGGTAAATACCGCTATGAATGCGCCCTGCCCTGTCAGGATGCCGGCCGGTTCGGCTTTACAGTCCGCCTCGTCCCGGCCAGCGATGAATACATCAAGCACACTCCGGGGTTGATTTCCTGGGCCTGAACCTTTTTTTAAATCCCGCCGGTACCAAAAAGCTGCCGGCCATGTCGTTCCGGCGTCACCCCGCACTCCGGGACGACAGGCCGGGCAGAGCATGATAATAATGACCGGAAAACCGGAACAACCTTATAAAATCAACCATGACACCGTTATCAAAAGATAAGCCGCGGGTTCTGATAGTCACCCCGGAAGTAACCTATCTGCCCGAGGGCATGGGCAACATCGCCAATCACCTGACCGCCAAGGCCGGCGGCCTGGCGGACGTGTCAGCGGCCCTGGTCAACGCCCTGTTCCAGCACGGAGGCGATGTGCACGTGGCCCTGCCGGATTACCGGACCATGTTCCACAACGGCACCGGACCGGAAACGGTCTTAAAAAAAGAATTGAAAGCCATCCGGAGCCAGGTGCCGGAAGACCGCATCCACCTGGCCGAAGACCGGGCCTTTTTTTACATGAACAACGTCTATTCCGCCTACTCCTGGGAAAACATTAAAATTTCCCTGGCCTTCCAGCGGGAAGTTATCAACAACATCGTGCCCAAGGTCAAGCCGGACCTGATTCACTGCAACGACTGGATGACCGGACTGATCCCGGCCATGGCCCGGGAACTGGACATCCCCTGCCTGTTCACGGTTCACAACATATTTACCGTAAAGCGAACCCTGGCGGAGATCGAGGACCGGGGCATCGACGCCGCCCTGTTCTGGAAACACCTCTACTTTGACAGGCCGCCGGTCAATTATGAAGAAACCCGGGAAAACAACCTGGTGGACTTTCTGGCCAGCGGCGTCTTCGCGGCCCATTTTGTCAATACCGTCAGCCCGACTTTTTTATCTGAAATCGTCGAAGGCCGGCACGGGTTCGTGGAAGCGCCTCTTCGGGAGCAACTGACCAACAAATGGCTGGCCGGTTGCGCGGTGGGTATCCTGAACAGCCCGGAAAGCACCTTCAATCCTGAGACCGACAACGCCCTGGTCCGGTCTTATGGCCCCGACGATCACGCCGAAGGCAAAACAGCCAATAAGCGACACCTGCAGAAAAATCTGGGATTAATTGAAGACCCCAACGCGCCGGTCTTTTTCTGGCCATCACGCCTGGACTCCCTTCAAAAAGGCAGCCACCTGATGGCTCACATTCTTCACGACCTGGTTTCCAAATACTGGGAGCTTCCCCTCCAGGTCTTGTTCGTGGCCAACGGCGAATTCCAGCACTATCTGAAAATGATTGTCTGGGAATTTAATCTGGAAAAAAGGGTGGCGGTATGTGACTTCAATGAAAACCTGGCCCGGCAGGCATACGCGGCGGCGGACTTTATCCTGATGCCCTCGGCCTTTGAGCCCTGTGGTCTGCCCCAGATGATCGGGCCCATCTATGGCGCCCTGCCGGTGGCCCATGATACCGGGGGAATTCACGACACCATCGATCACCTGGACCTTAAGCGCCAAACCGGCAACGGTTTTCTGTTTGAGACCCATGATGCCGCCGGACTGACCTGGGCCATCGACCAGGCCATTTACTTTCACAACCGGCCCCGGCAGGAGAAACAGAACCACATCACCCGCATCATGAAGGCCGGCCGGGCTTCCTTCAACCATTCCATAACCGCGCGGCACTATATTGATCTGTATGAAAAGATGCTGCAACGGCCCTTCATCAACCCCTGAACCGGACGGAGACAAGAGATTATTATTCATGCCTGATTTTTTGACCCAAACAGAGGACAGCCGGATCGAACCGCGTCTGCGATCCATGCTGGACCGGGACCCCTGGCTGGAACCTTACCAGTCCGCGCTGCGACAACGAATCGCGGCCGCTCTGGCCATGGAACAACGCTTGACCGGTCCGGAAAAATCTTTGGCCGATTTCGCCCTCGGCCACGACTATTTCGGCCTCCATTTCACCGGCCGGGAATGGGTTTTCCGGGAATGGGCGCCCCGGGCCGAATCTATCCACATCATCGGACAGATGACCGACTGGCAGAGTCAGAAGCGCTTTGCCCTGGAACGAATCTCCGACGACGGTATCTGGGAAATAAGTCTGCCGGCCGACGCCTTGGCCCACGGAGATATTTACCGGCTTCACCTGCGGTGGCCCGGCGGCGAAGGTGACCGGATACCATCTTACGCCCGGCGGGTAGTCCAGGACCATGACACTCTGATATTCAACGCCCAGGTATGGCAACCGCCGGCATATAAATGGACCAGCCCCTATCCCCTCAGGAGGCCCGACCCCCCGCTGATATACGAGGCCCATCCCGGCATGGCTCAGGAGGAAGAAAAGGTCGGCTCTTTCCGGGAATTCACGGACAGAATCATTCCCCGCGTCGCGCGCTCCGGATACAACACCTTGCAATTAATGGCGGTCCAGGAGCATCCCTACTATGGTTCCTTCGGCTATCATGTTTCCAGCTTTTTCGCGGTTTCCTCGCGCTTCGGCACCCCGGAGGATCTGAAAATGCTGGTTGACGCCGCCCATGAAGCCGGATTGCTCGTCATCATTGACCTGGTCCATTCCCACGCCGTCAACAACGAAGTCGAAGGGATCAGTCGTTTTGACGGCACGCCCTACCAGTATTTTCACGACAATCCGCGCGGTCACCACACCGCCTGGGATTCCCGCTGTTTTGACTACGGTAAGATACCGGTCCTGCATTTTCTGCTGTCCAACTGCCGCTACTGGCTGGAAGAATACCGGCTGGACGGTTTCCGGTTTGACGGCATCACCAGCATGACCTACCTGGATCACGGATTGGAAAAAGCCTTCACCGGCTATGACGACTATTTCAACGACAACGTGGATGAAGAGGCCCTGTCCTACCTGACCCTGGCCAATCAGCTTATTCACGATATCAACCCTTCGGCCGTAACCATCGCCGAGGACGTCAGCGGCCTGCCGGGACTGGCCGTGTCCGGAAAAGAGGGCGGCATCGGCTTTGATTATCGCCTGGCCATGGGGGTACCCGACTTCTGGATCAAGCTGGTCAAGGAGTACCGCGATGAAAACTGGCCCATGGATCAGTTATGGCATGAGCTGACCAACCGGCGGGCTGACGAAAAAACCATCAGCTACGTGGAATCCCACGACCAGGCCCTGGTCGGCGACCAGACACTCATCTTCAGAATGATCGGCGCCGCCATGTACGACCACATGGATATTGAAGACAACCACCCCCTGGTGGACCGGGGCGTGGCTATACATAAAATGAGCCGGCTGATCACCCTGGCCACGGCCGGCCACGGCTACCAGAACTTCATGGGCAACGAGTTCGGCCACCCCGACTGGATCGATTTTCCCAGGGAAGGCAACAACTGGTCCTGCTTTTACGCCCGGCGACAGTGGTCGCTGGCGGACAATCCCGACCTGAAGTATCACCAGCTGGAGCGGTTTGACCGGGCCATGATCGAGCTGGCCCGGGAATACCGGCTTTTCGCGGAGCCCTGGCCTTATTTATGGCACCGCCACGACGACGACAACATCCTGGCCTTTCAGCGGGAGAGACTGTTTTTCGTCTTTAATTTCCACCCCACCCGCTCCTTTACCGACTACCGGATACCGGCTTCTCCGGGCGGATTCCGCCTTATCCTGGACAGTGACCACCCCGACTTCGGCGGCCATGGCCGGCTGCAACCGGACCAGACCTTTCTGACCCGGCCGGACTCCGGCGACGAAACTACCGGCCATTATTTAAGCCTTTATCTGCCCACCCGCACCGCCCTGGTTCTACTGGCCGAAACAGCCGGACAGCCGGTTTAAAAAAACCGCCCTAACCCAACAGAGAACAAGCCCTTGCGTACTGATATCAACCTGGATGAATTCAAGAAAAAACTGGAAGACCGACTGGCCTCAATTACTTCTGATCAGGCCGGTCGGGAAAAAGAATCCGGACCGCCGGAGCTGGACCAGGCCCGGATAGGACGCTTGACGCGCATGGATGCCATGCAGCAACAGGCCATGTCCCAGGCTGCCGCCCGCTTGATTGATCAGGAAAAGGACCGCATCAAGGTCGCCCTGGAACGTGTGCGAACCGGCGATTACGGATATTGCCTCCTCTGCGATGAAGAAATCGCCGCTGGCCGACTTCACTCTGACCCCGGCCTGTTAACCTGCATCAACTGCGCCCGGAAAACAGAATCCCGGGAATAACAATTAACCCGGTTATTTCACGAGTCGATTTGGGCGCAGCTGCAAGGCGCAGAGCGCGAAGCTGTAGTAATCTACCGCAAGCGGTCTGCAACAAAGCAGCTGCGCCCAAGGTGACTCGCCCGAAGGGTGAAATTTTTTGATATAAAAATGATTTTATTCCACAAATCCAAAATGACAATTTGTAATTTTGGAATGACTACAAAATGCAATATAAATAATTTAAATGATGTAATAAAGTAATGATTTTCAAAAAATTTCATGAAATATCCGGGCTAAAAAGGTACTACTTCGGCCCGAACAACCGGTCCGGGCTCTGGCGTAGCCTGGTCTCGTCCTGAAGATAGTTCAGGTAGGGAATAATTTTGCGGTTTTTTTCGCCGCCGGTGCCGTCGTAGGTGACCGACACCACCGGCACACCAAGACGCGCTTCGATGGTTTGGGCCATGGCTTCGGTGATCAGGGAGGGACAGCAGAAGGCGGGATTGGTCTGCACGAACAAAGACAGCTCCGGATGATGCCGGCAGAGATAATAAATCTTGAGAATATTATCCATGGATTCACCGGTATGTTCTGGGATCATGCCGAATTCGGCCAGGATCTTCTCGACCGGCTGATCAAAGACAGGCTCTGGTTCCCGCAGGACACGCTGAAAATGGCGGTAATAAAATTTCTCCCACTGGTTCATGGTGGACAGCAATCCCCGATTAACGAGCATTTCCAAAAACTTGCCCTCTGTGAACCATTTTTTAAAATAAGCCGGGGCGATCATCTTGATGTAATCATTATAGGGCGTTGTCAAAGCCTCGCCGCCGTACTCTTCGATCAATTCGATCAGACCCTGGTTGTAAACCGGGTTGTCGCGGACATACAGATCTCCGAAAATGGCCACCTGCGGACGTCTGCCGAAAACCGTCCCTATTCCTTCAAATTTTTCTACCACCTCGATAACCGCGGCTTCCTTGGGACGCTCTCCCAGAAAGGCCTTTTCCAGAATGGCGATACTCTCATCCAGGGCCTGGTTAGCGGCACCGGCCACCTTCTCATAGGGACGTACCCGACAGACCATCCGACTTAAAAGCCCTCCGAACATAAAGGCGAAATAGGCGTTGGTAGCAGCCCGCAGAGAAATATCGGTAAAAGTAATCAAGCCGGCATAGACTTCCGCCCGGCCGATTTCCCTGCCTATCTCCGGACCTATCTCCGGGCCTAACTCCGAAAACATCTGCTTGAGCTTGTAAGGATAGAGCCGAATATTACAGGGGATCTGAGATTTACCCGTCCATAGCAGCGTTTTTTCCGGGTCCAGATCGTTCTCAACCACATACTCGGCGAATTCCTGTACCATGATATTGATGGGCAGGCACTGGCCGCTGTTCAGCCGCATACTGCGCTTGATGGCTCCCGGGGTTTCCCTCAACAGACGGGCATCGACGCCTTCCCGGCGCAGGTTAGCCACCAGAAAACGGCAGGTGATGGGATCCCAGTTGGGAAATACCAGCACCTTGTCTTCCAGTCCGCTCGCCTGGCGCGGATTAATGCGCCCCGGATCGGTTGTCGTAATTTGATCGGCGGCGGCGTGGTTGCGGAAGGAGCGCACCGCGGATTCAATGCGGGTTTCATAACCAACACTGGAACCGTGTTCATCCAGCTCCAGGATCAGATAGGGCTTGTCCGCGCCCGCCATCAAGGTCTGAAAAACATCCCGGATAAAGGAATCCGGCGAACATTTGAAAGCGGTCATCAAAACCGGATAAAGATTGGGGGTTTCCGCGGCCACCTTGGCGGCCTTGATAATATCAGCGGCGTAATTCCAGTGCAATTCATCAAGAAAGGGTCTAATGGCGGCCACGTCGACCTGGGTCAGATCGAGCATGTCCTGGAAAAACCCCTTGACCCCCAGGGTGCCGAATATCTGAGGAATATTTTTATTCATAACCGGATCCAGAACAGTGTAAGGCCGGCCCAGGAACATGACACAGACGTCGTCGGCCGCCGCGAACTTCTCGGTAAAAACGCGCCGCCATTTTTGCCGGGCCTGGAGTTGATAATCAACGGCTCGTTCATAGGCGCTCATAATTTCAAAAAAACCGGGCTGTTGGTCAATTTCCCGGACAGCCTGGTACAGAGCCCGCCGTTTCTGAAATCCATGATACAGAAATTTAATAACCGGGGATATGATCCGCTGCTGCTCGTTCGGAGCCATATCAGCCATGAGAGTCGGCACAAACTGGGAATAGTAACAATATTGCCGGCGGGAATCACCGTCTTTATCACGGTTGTCCAGGTAATAAGGCAAAAAGACATAATCCGTTTTTTTCAGCAGGCTATCCACATGACCGTGCATGGCCGTAATGGGAGCGCAGAACTCGGCCCCGACCAGGGCCTGGCCCCGTTTCAGAGCCTCGTCTTCCCTGGCCCGGCTGATGATGGTGCCGATGCCGAGCTGATGAAAAAAGTCCGACCACAAAGCGATGTCTTCCTGCAGGTACAGAGCGGCGGGCAGGCCGACCGTTACCGCCGGATCATCGGGCTGATCCTGGGCCGGTTTTAAAATACGTCGATGGGTCCGAACCAGATCGAATCCGGAAGCATTATTATCCACAAAATGCCGGGTTTCATAATCCCGTCCGCACAAAAAGCCATAGGCCACCGGGCCGTCGTCCATATCAGCCACGGTGATTTTGCAGTGATTGGGACAAAGATCACACACCTCGGAACGGACCGGAATATCGCGCTGATACAAATTCAGCCCCCGGAAATCGCTGGCATCGAACGACTCATCAGCCAGGTGCAGGGCTACCCCCAGGGCGCCGGTCAGGTGACAGAACCGGGAAACATGGATGGGCCGGTTCAGGCGCTGCTCAAAGGCGGCCACCAGGGACCGGTTTTTGGCGGTCGCCCCCTGGAAACAGATCACCCGCCCGATTTCGTTTTCCAGGGCGACCTTGGCCAGATAATTCTCGCAGACCGCGCGCAGGGCGGCGGTCAACACCTCTTCCACGCGGTAGCCCCGGCTCAGAAAATAATTAATATCACGCTCCATGAAAACCGTGCAGCGGTCGCTGGTAACCGGCGCCCGGACCCCGCTGGTACGGTCGGCGTAGGCCGACAGCGGCACGCCCAGCTTTTCAGCCTGTTCCTCCAGAAAGCTGCCGGTTCCGGCCGCGCAGACGGTATTCATAATGGAAAAGGTGACGCGGCCGTTCCGCAACAGAGTGAACTTGGAATCCTGCCCCCCGATCTCAATGATGGTATCCACCTCGGGATTGAGCTCACCGGCGGCCCGGGCATGGGCGGTTATCTCGTCCAGGATCAGATCCGCTCCAATCAGCTTGCCCACGAACTTGCGTCCCGAACCGGTGGTTCCCGCTCCCCGCACCTCCAGCTCCAGTCCGCCGCGGACGGCCAGGTCGTCCATGCTTTCCAGCAACGCGCCCAGGGCGACCACCGGACGACCGGCGGTGCGGGTGTAAAAACCGGCCAGGACCTTACCGGCCGGAGTCATCCAGACAGCCTTGGTGCTGGTGGAACCGATGTCAATCCCCAGGTAAACCGGGCAGAACGAGGTTTCCCGCAAAGGCGAGTAGACATCAACTTCCACCGGACTTTCCTGCTTCTCCCGGCGGGCCGTGTATATATAGGAAGTTTCGGTGGAAAAATCCGGGAAATCGCTCTTTTCCAGCCGCAGAGGCTCATACCCGTAAGTTTTTTCTTCCTTAAAAGACCGCACCACCGGCCGGGCGGAACGACTATGGCCAGCGGCCAGGCAACCGGTCTGGATCAGATGAACGGCCGCCCCGACAGCGCCATATACAGGGGCCAGTTCGTCAACCACCAGCTTCAGACCGGTCATGGAACTGATATGTCGGATGACGGCTTCATTCCGGGCCACTCCTCCGCAGAAAATAACCGGCAGACGGGGCTGCTCATGCTTGAAAACGGTATCCACGATATTCTTGGCCAGCCCCTGACACAAGCCGTCGCAGATTTCCTCCAGGCGATAGCCCTCCTGCTGAGCGTGAATCAGATCGGTCTTGGCGAAAACGGCGCAACGGGAAGCAATTTGAGGGAGTTGACCGTTATTGGCGGCCGCGACTTCGGACAGCTCGGTAATGCCGGACAAGTTGAGACGGTCGGCCTGTTGATCCAGAAAGCTGCCGGTACCGGCAGCGCAGGAAGTGTTGGTTCTTACCCCGGAGTAGCGCCCCTGGTTGTCAAACAGATGCAGACCGAACTTTTCGCCGCCCACGAACAAAATGGAGCCGACCTTTTGATGCAAATGCCGGGCGGCGGTAATCACGGCCACCTGGTCGTCGCAGCGCCGGTCGGCGTCAATCAGGGTGGGGCTGGTGTCCGTGGCGGCTACCGCCGCCACCCGGGCCATGTCCAGGGAGGCGGTTAAGGTTTCCACGGTTCCGGTGATATCGCCATGATGAAAAGCGTAAGCCGTCTCGATAATTTTCTGATCCGCCGACAACACCGCCAGAGCCACGGAGACCGAACCGATATCAATCCCGACAATCAGGGAATCCGGAGAGTCCGGGGAGTCAGGGGAGTCAGGGGAGTCTTCTGTATAGGAAGGTTTCATGTATTATGCCCTCGTAAAGTCAATCCGACACGCCCGGATAAGAACCCGGAGATTTCCATATTTAACGGTCTCGGAAAAGTCGATATTTACCAAATTTCGTCACCCCGGCGGAAACCGGGATCCAGTTAAATCGGACAGTTCTGGATTCCGGCCTTCGCCGGAATGACGCCGTAAGAACTTTTCACGAAACCGTTATATTTAAACGATCAGCCATTATTTATCCCAGAAAAACCGGGAGGCGTCAAGCCAGGGTGACAAAGCCAGGGAGACAAAGAACGGTTAACGCTATTAACGACTGACGGCATTATGGACCGCCTGATGCGGACGGGATGGCCGTGGCGGCAAGGGAGCCGGAATGACTTGTTTTTATAACGGAACCTCCGGCGCCCCGGCCTCGGGAGCGGTGCTTTTCCCCAGACCCAGCTTGGCCGCCATATAAAAAACGATCCAGGCGCCGCACAGGTCGCAATCAACGTCATTGCCGTAACAGCAAAAAGGAGTCACAAACTTGTCGTCTTCCAGGTAAAGGGGCAGGAGAAATTGTCTGGGGGGACATTGATCCGTAACTGCTTTGGCGTTGGGGGACAAGGTCAATTCCAGGGTTCGACGCGAGTTCCAGATAAAATCGGGATACTTCTCCTTCAGCCGCATTGCTTCATAAACAGCCCGGTCCCGTCTTTCCAGGGAACCCCAGGTTAAATCGGAACAATCATTTTTACAAGGCACGTAAAAAGAGAAAGTCATGCCTTCCAGGCGGGTGGGCCGCAGCAGAGCGACCAGTTCCTCCAGGTGATCCTCATTGTTTCTGGTGACAACGCACTGACTCATGACCGTCGATCCGAACTCCTCCGGCACCCGGCCGAGCATCTTCATGACCCTGGCAAAAGTGCCCTTTCCCCGGACGGCGTCATTAATTTCAGGCGGTCCGTCAATGGATATAACGTAGATACAGCCGGGAAAATCGATCAGATCAAGGGTACCGTTAGTGGTGATATGATTTTTTTCAAACAACTCAATCCCCCGGCGCAGCACATCGGGACGCAGCAACGGTTCGCCGCCCATCCACAGCATGGTATGGATAGAGTGCCGGCGCTGCAACGTCCGCAGAGTTGCCAGCATGGTTTCCGTATCCATCTCGTTTTTCCGCTCAACCGGGTTCCCCTCCCGGAAAACGAAACAGTGCCGACAGCGCAGGTTGCACCTGTTGGTAATATTTACCATGGCCGCCGGATAGACACGATTAGTTGAATCCCGCGTTTCCATATCCTCCTCCTGCCTGAGAATTAATCAACCTGTTCGGCAATATCCGTTGCCAGCCGTCAGCCCGGATATTTTACGCCAGCCGAATAGAGCTGATTAGCAGGGCCTTCAGCTTTCCGGGTTGACGTCGGCGACCCTGGCCCGGCGGCTGGCGTCAATGTTTTCCAGCAGGGCTTCCAGGCGGGTGTAGACGCTCTCTTCGCTGAACTTACGGACATCGGCGTGATCCACGTCGATCATGACGGTGGGAATACCGTACTTTTCCCGGACCTGTTTTTGCTCATCCATCTGCATCACCGAAAAAACCTTGCAGCTGCGATTACTGGCAAAGACCACCCCGTCGATGCCCAATTGTTCAATCACCGGACCCAGGGCGGCCAGACGCAGTTCCATGCCCTGAGGGCAGACCGAATGATTCTGAATCCGGGCCAGATACCACAAGGGATCTTCATTTTCGTCAAATAAGAGCGGATCAAAACCGCCTTCCACTGAACCGATGCAGGAGGTATAGGGGGCTGACACAATATTAGCACCCAGCTCGGCCAGACGGGCTGACATCCGGCGAAGCTGGTGCCAGGGGGCGATATTATCCCACAGCAGACGGTATTGCTCATTGGGTACCGGGAAAACGCCCCGGCGCACATTGGCTTCGGTTTCATCCGCCAGCAGTTGATAATGTTCGGCCAGCTCAGGCGTTCCCCGGGCTATCAAAAAAGGCGCCATCTGCGCAAAAGAATCAAAGACGGTAATTCCGGAGGGACGGTGTTCGGCGCAGGCCATGAACCGTTTCCAATCAACCACGGCCGAGGCGCTGTGCGACACGGCCTGACAAAACCTGTCAGGATCAAATTTCTGACCGGACATTTTTTCCACGGTTTTGATGAGATCCCGCAACTGGCTGACAATGTATTCCCGGTCCTTTGCCCGCTGGGGTCCGTAACAGAACGGAACATCCAGAATGAAATGGGGCACCCCCATGTCCCGGCTGTGGACGTCAAACCATTTTGTCAGCAGGGAGCAATTATTGGTGTTGGAAACCAGCAGATCCGGCCGGGGCAGTCCCATGGTGGGAGACTCCCGGTTGCCGTCGGACAGGCAGCCGATGTCGATTCGGGCGTAGGAGCAGAGATCCATGGAATATCCCAGATGTTCAGCCTTGAGGCACTGATCTCCGCCGATTCCCTTGGCGGCGCAAAGGGCGGAATGACTTTCCGGAAAACAGCCGACCACGTTTTCAAATCCCTGAAATATCTCACCCGGAACGATAATTGCCCCCCAGACCACGAAAGCTCCCGCGGCCGCCCGGGCATGATTATCCAGATAGGTGTTTCCCAGCAGACTGGTCAGGCGCCGGCCGGTTTTATTCTTTGCCGGGTTGGACATGACATACTCCTAACTTGCCAGCGAATTGACTATTTCCGTAAAGGCTTCCAGCCGTGTTCGAACCGACTCCAGGCCGGCATTTTCTTCATCCAGGGATATTTCCAGGGACAGGACCGCCAGGCCCGCTTCTTTCAACCGTTGTTCCAGATGCGGCCATTCGAAATATTCGTACTCGCAGAATTTTTCACCGATAAAGATAAAACCGCGGGCCTTTGTTTTCGCGACCAGATCCATAATGGCCTCGAAGCGCCGGTCGGCGGTGTAAAGAAGGGTGGTACAGGGAAAATGGTCACGGTAAAAATCACGATAAAAATCCGTTACCGTCCTTTTCCGGGACGGGTTAACGGCGTAAGAGCGGCGCAAGGAGGCAATGTCGTTGCCGGCCACCATCAGGCCGGACTGCTCCATCATCTCGCAGATGGCCGGTGGCGGCGGAAGAATACCACTGACAATCAGCCGGATCGGTTCATCGCGGCGGGCCGGCGGCGAGGCCAGACCGGCCAGCCGGGATTCGATCAGCTCTACCTGTTGGGATACTTCCAGAAAATTCGCTTCTGTCAGCATTTGACAAAAATCGACAAAAGAAAGGCGACCGTCAGCCACCGCCGTTTCCAGTTGCCGGCAGCCGTTCCGCATCCGATCATACAGCTTGACGCTTTCGGCAAAAACTTCCTGGGAAAAGGTCACCCCGTAGTGATTTTCCAGGGAAACGATCAGCTCTTCTATTTCATTTTTAAAATAACCGGGGACCCCGACCTGGGCCGGTGATGTCATGGGCAGGTGCATCCGGAACATGGGCAGGTCTCGTCCGCCGGCCTCGATCCTGCCCTGGCGGATTATCTCGGGCAGATTCCGCAGGGTATCACCGGCGTTATAGAAAAAAAGGCCGTCTAAAATATCCCGGCCTTCATTGATAACGAACTGAGTCAGGCGCCGCCCAACGGAACAGACATAATTCTGGACATGGCGGTCGGCGTCCGGAACACGCGGCACAACATCCCGCAGCCCCCAGAGGACAACCGGGGCCAATCCCAGGCTGTGAAACAGTTCCAGCGGAGGATAAAGCGGCAGGCAGCCGATAACGGGCCGGGATCCCTGTTTCAGATGGTTCAGAGCTTGCCATGATGTCTGCATAAAAATCAGTTCCTCACCCATATCGCGCCAAGGGGCACCTGAAAAGTTATCTTGCCTGAATAGCCTGGAGCCATCCGGAAGCCGGAAAAATCACATGGTATAAAGGTCATTGGACATGAAGACCGGGTCCGTAGTCAGGTTGACCCCCAGGCGCCGGACCCCCTCTTCGTCACCGGGCGACGGCAGATGGGTCATGTGCATCTCGCAGCCTCGGAATTCTTTAAGCTTGTCCATGGCCAGCTGAACGGTGTGGTTGGAGATGGCGCTTATGGCCAGGGCGATGAGAGTTTCCTGAAGATCGAGGCTCATGCTCTTCTGGCCCAGAATATTGGTTTTCAGACCGGTGACGGTGTCGCAGATATTCTGGGGAAGAAGGTGGATTTTGGAGGGGATTCCGGCCAGATGCTTCAGAGCCCGGGTAATGACGCTGGAAGCGCCGTGCATGCGGGGAGAATTGCTGCCGGAAATAACGGTTCCGTCCCTTAACTGTATGGCCGCCCCGAAAAAAACCCCCTCATTGCCCAGCCTCGGATCATGCTCCGCCGCCAGAGCGGCCTCCCGCGCCGGCGCCACCACCGGCCGGTCCTCAGTGGTCAGATTATACTCTTTCATTAACAACTCCGACCGTTCCACGGTTTTTTTATCAGTCATGCCCAGGATGTATTCGCAGCGATACCGGAGGTAGCGGCGGATCAGCTCTTGCTGGGCAGCCGCCCGGGCGCCTTCATCATCGGTAATGGCAAAGCCCACCCGGTTGACCCCCATGTTGGTCGGGGATCTGTAACAACAAGTATCACCGGAAATCTTTTCGAGAATACGTCTTAAAACCGGGAAAATATCCACGTCACGGTTGTAATTGACGGCCTGGGTACCATAGGCGTCCAGGTGAAAAGGATCAATCATGTTGATGTCGGCCAGATCGGCGGTGGCAGCTTCATAAGCGGCGTTGACCGGATGTTTCAAAGGAAGATTCCAGACCGGAAAGGTCTCGAACTTGGCATATCCCGCGGAAATGCCGCGCCGGTTGTCGTGATACATCTGGGACAGGCAGGTGGCCATTTTACCGCTGCCCGGCCCCGGGCCGGTAACAATCACCAGCGGAGAGTCGGTGGTAATATAGTCATTGACCCCGTAGCCTTCTTCGCTGACGATCAGGTTGACGTCGGTGGGATAGCCCTTGGTAAAATAGTGAATAAAAACATCGATACCGCGGCGCTCCAGCTTGTTTTTGAAAATAACGGCGGCCGGCTGTTTTTCGAACCGGGTGATGATGACCCCCCGCACCCGGATATCCCATTTTTTCAGGTCATCAATGATTTTCAGGATGTCGGTTTCATAGGTAATGCCGAAATCGGCCCGGAGCTTCTTGCGTTCGATGTCTCCGGCATAAATGCAGATCAGCACCTCGGCCTGATCTTTAAGTTCTTTGAGCAGCCGGATTTTAATGTTCGGGTCGTATCCGGGCAACACCCGGCCGGCGTGATAATCGCACAGGAGTTTGCCGCCGAACTCCAGATAAAGCTTGCCCCCGAACTGTTTGATCCGCTCCCGAATTTCCCCGGCCTGCTCCTTCAAATAGCGTTCATTATCAAAAATCGCTTTATCCACCATTGCCATCCCCTGCCCCTGCCCG
>JBKHHL010000179.1:0-4708 GCA_046539175.1 Desulfosudaceae bacterium | reverse complement strand
GTTTAATAATAAAATTTCGCTTGAATTGACTATTAGTGCCTATAGGACCCGGAATCAAATGTCAAGGATTTTTTCGGGATTTTTTCGGGATTTTTTCGGGATTTTTTGATCCGTGTTTGTTGACCCGGCCATATCACTCCGGTCATGCTCCGCCTTTACCCCGGCCATCAGGCCGGCGCTTGCGCCGCTACCAATCCACCGGCACGCGCACCTTCTGCCGGGCCTTGTTGGCAAACAGCAGAAACCGGTTTTCACGGCCGTACAGGTAAAGATCCCTGGTCAACTCCACGTCCTGACGGCAATAAGCGACAATCTTATCGATCTGGCCCTCCCGCCACCAGCGCAGGGCCTGCAAGCCGTCGGCGGTCTTCTCGGCGCCCAGAGTATGGGAGGCCAGGTTGTCCAGGGAGAGCCGGTAGCCCAGGGTTTGATGCACCGCCTCCAGCAGGTCCAGGGTGGGCAGGGAAGAAAAATCAAAATCGCTGTAGCCGCTCAAAACGAGATTATCAAAGCGCTTGTTGTTAAAACCTATTACCAGCTCCAGCTGTTGCAGGTGTTCGATAAAATCCGGCAGGCCTTCTTCCAGGAACTCGTGGTATTGATCATCAGCGGCATCATACAGCACGACACAGCTTATGCCCATGCGATCGGCCCGGTGCCAGCCGCCCACCTCCCTGGCCGAACGCCGGGTTTCAATATCAAATACGCCGAAACGGACATTCTGATCGGCCCGGGGAGACGGCCTTTCGTCTTCGTCCCCGGTGGTTGGCTCCGCGGTGATAAGGGGGCTTACCGGCGGCGGCTGAACCACCGCCCGGCCGGGACGAATCAACCGGTCCAGCACAAACAAAGCGGCGGACTTATCTATGGGCCGGTTGCCGGAGCCGCACTTGGGAGAATGAACGCAGGAGGGGCAGCCCGTCCGGCAGGGACAGCGCTTGATGACATTCTCCGTAAACTGAAGCAGCTCCATGTTTCGATCATAGGCCTGGCGGCTGAGACCGATCCCTCCCGGCAGGCCGTCGTAGATGAAAATGGCCGCTCCGCCCACCTGGGGATGAAAGGGAATGGAAATGCCGCCGAGATCGTTTCTGTCGCACAGCACAAAAAACGGCAGGGCGCCGATCAGGGCGTGCTCCACGGCGTGAATACCGCCCATGAAATGCCGGTATTGGCTCTCCGCCGCCTGACGCGCGTCCTCCGGAATAACCAGCCAGATGCCCTCGGTCTCAAACGTCAGGGGCGGCATATCCAGCGGCAGAACATTTCCGGGACCGCGGCCGTAAAGCATTTTTTTCTCATAACCGGTAATCTGCTCGGTGACCCGGAGGCGGCCGGAACACACCACCAGGCCGGCCTCCGGCCGCCTTTCAAAAACCTCCAGAATTTCGGTATTTTTGTCGGCGCGAACCTTGGTGTAATATCCGGGCTTGCCGGGAGCGGCCGTGATGGTCCGGGTATCGCTGTCCAGTGTTTTAACGACGTAGGTCCGGCCCAGGTGGAGGTAGACCGCCCCGGGATGACCGTCATGAAAGGCCCGGATGCCGTCCAGAGTGCCGATGTTTTCCCCCGTCTCGGAACAGACAACGTGGTATGACTCGCCCACGCCGCGCAGATCAACCTGGCGGTGGGGGGCTTTTTCAGCCGCGTAAAGCTTTCGGCCGTCTTCGCTTCTTAACAGCAGACCTCCGGCTTCCAGCCGCTTCACCGCCGCCCGCGAAGCCTCCGTCTGAAGGAACGATTCGCCCTCCCGCAAAGGAAGCTCCGCCGCGGCGCACCGCAGGTGTTTTTCCAGGATGACCCGATTGTCGGGATTGATGACGGCGGCCTCCGGGGGGCGCCTGAGGAATTCCCGGGGATGCCGCATAAAATACTGATCCAGGGCGTCCTCCCCGGCCACCAGGATCAGGGCCGAATCCTGACCGGCCCGCCCGACCCGGCCGCCCCGCTGCCAGGTGGCCATGACCGAACCGGGATAGCCCACCAGGACGCACAGATCCAGGTCGCCGATATCAATGCCCAGCTCCAGGGCGCTGGTGGAAATAACCGCCAGCAGATCGCCGGAGGACAGGCGGGCTTCCACTTCCCGGCGCTCGGAGGGCAACAACCCGGCCCGGTAGGAACTGACCCTGTCGGAGAATTGCCGTGACTGCTCCACCCACAGAGCGATCAATTCCGTCAGCTTGCGGGACTGGGTATACACGATTGTCCGCAACTCCCGGTGCAGGGCCGCCTTGAGAAGCTTGATGGCTGAAGAGACCGGCCCGGTCCGGGGATTGAGCATGACCACGTTACGCCGGCCGCGAGGCGCGCCGCTGTTTTCAACCGTGGTGACCCGGACACCGGTCAACTGACCGGCCAGTTCGCCCGGATTGGCAATGGTGGCGGAACTGGACACAAAAACCGGTTGGGCGCCGTAATGAGCGCAGACCCGCAGCAGCCGGCGAAACACCCGGGACATGTGCGAACCCATTACTCCCCGGTAGGTATGAATTTCGTCAATAACGATAAATTCAAGGTTCTCGAAAAAAGTCCGCCAGGAATCATGATATGGCAGCAGGGAAAGATGGACCATGTCGGGATTGGTCATGATAACGGCCGGCGGCGACCGGCGAATTTTTTTTCTCTTATAGCCGGAGGTATCGCCGTCATAGATAGCCGCGCCGGCCGTGTCACTCAGGCCCGCCACGGCCGCCATCCGTTCAAAAGCCTTCAACTGATCCTGGGCCAGCGCTTTTAAGGGAAAGAGATAAAGCGCCCTGGCCGACGGGGCCGCCTTGATCCTTTCTAAGACGGGCAGATTGTAAATAAATGTTTTGCCGCTGGCCGTGGGAGTCGAGACCACCACGTGCCGGCCCTCGCGGATATGGGTGATGCCTTCCGCCTGGTGGGTATAGAGCGATTGGACGCCCATGCCCTCCAGGATGGTCCGCACCAGGTCACCGGCCGGAAAGGAGGCCGGACATTCCCGCGCCGGCCGCCCCCGAATGGTTTCATGATGGACCACTTCCCCGGCCATGCGCGGGGAGGCCACCAGGGAGCGGATATATTCATTGATGTTGCCGCGTTTATTCATTTTTATAGAGCATGATATCTGAAGGAGCCCGTATTTGTTTCCGGCCCCGGGGAAAAACCCCGGGAAAAAAACCCCGGAAAAAAACCCTGGAAAAAACTTTTCAGGCCCTGATAAAAATTGTATAACTATAACCGGGTTAAGGCGGACAAAATTTTCCGTATGGGCACGAACCGACTATAGCACCATCAAAGGTCAAACAAAAATCAAAAGGAAATGCCGATGAGAGGCGCTCTGTTAATCGTCACGCTAATCGCCCTGCTGGTGGTGGGGCTGCTGGTGATCAAAAACATGACTACTGAAACGGAAGGCGTCCAGAAGACGGAGACCGTGCAGAAAGCCAAAGACACGGCCCGGGAAGCCGAAGATAACGCTAAAAAGATCAGTGATAAGGCCGGGGAGGCGACGGACGATCTGAACATCCCGGATTGAACCGGCCACTTGTATTTTTTTACGAAACCATTATCAAAAAAACAGGAGTACCAATCATGACAAGCTGTTTCAGAACCGTTACCGCCGCGTTTATCGTCCTTATTCTTCTGTCAACGCCGTTATGGGCGCAGGAATTCCAGGCGGAGCTGGGCGTGGGCGCCCACACCGTCCGGGGCGATTTCCAGGTGGAGACGGACATGGACCGGGCCACCATGTACGCCGGCGGAGGGGTAATCTATGACGAGGATGACTATGCCCTTTTTAATCTCAAAAGCGGTTTAAAACAGAGCATCTTCGCGCCCGCCCTGACCTTTGGCCTGGGCTTCAAGGGCGTGGCCGGGGAATACGAAACCAGTCACACCGATTTTGACGTTTACGCCCTGGGATTTTCATTGCTTGGCCAATGTGACCTGGCCCGGACCCAGGCGGCTGTTCCCCTGACCCTCTACAGCGACCTCAACGTGGCCCCGGATCCTTTGTGTTTTGACGATTGCTCCGATTACCTGGAATTCAACGCCGGGGTGGAGTTCAACCTCATAGAAAACGGCGCCATATTCCTCCAGTACACGCGCCTGGAAACCGAACTGGATTACCGCGGCCACGGACATGACGTCTCGGATGATATTATCCAAGTGGGATTCAGATTCCGCTTCGGTTATTGATCCGCGTCTCCGGGGAATTCTTCCGGTAATTATTCCGGGGGATTTTCCACCGGGGCTCAACCGGCGGAAGCCATCGTCGGTTGCGACAGGGAGGCCGGCGGGGCGCCGTCCAACGGAATAAATTCGATTTATTTATTTTCCCCCAGAGAGTTGAGCAATAAAGTCAGCGGCCGGTCCTCTTCGTTATCCGCGTTCAAAGAAATCGGGGCCGGCACCCGGTAGTCGTCCTCTCCAGGGGTCGCCGCCAGCCACTCTTCCCGCAGGGCCGCCACCGTCCGGAAGGCGGGAGACTCAATGTCCACCAGGCTTTTTTCCAGAACCAGTTCCAGACGACCTTTGCGTTCCTCCAGGTGCATCAGGGGAGCGATGGGAATGGCTACCGGTACCCATTTGTCAAAACCCTTTTCAAGGTTCTTGATGGCCGCCATCTGGCCGGTAACGCCATTGGCCAACAAAGAAAAGACCGTCATGCCCAGGTTATAGGTGTAGGTGGCGTCAAACTGGGTGGGATCGTTACCCCGGCCGTCGTAGCCGTAAAAAT
>JBKHHL010000046.1:0-17219 GCA_046539175.1 Desulfosudaceae bacterium | reverse complement strand
TCCTCCTCCTCCTCCTCAGCCACGGATGGTTCTTTATCCTCGTCCAGATCCAAATCTATATCCTGATCATCGTCTGAATCGTCCGGTGTATCGACTAACTGCGTATCTTCATCCAGCTCCAGTTCAAAATCCCCGGAGGATTCATTCGGCGCCTGATCTTCATCGAGATCGCTATCCAGATCCAGATCAAAATCCAGGTCGTCGCCCAGGTCTTCGTCTTCCTGGTCTGGTTCATATGAGGAAGGCGTTTCATCTTCCTCTATATCCAGGTCCAGATCCAGCTCCTCATCATCATCAATATCCTGGTCTGTCTCTTCGTCAAATCCCGGTTCGTCTTCTTCAAGCGAGAGGTCGTCTTCGTCCAGGCCCAGATCCAGATCATCATCATCACTTTCTTCGTCGTCCAGGGATAAGTCGTCGTCCAGGAAATTGTCGGAAGCGTCGTCGGAGGACTCAGGGGCAATGTCGTCGGAAGTTTCAGGGGAAGTTTCAGGGGAAGTTTTTGGGGAAGTTTCAGGGGAAGTTTCTGGGGAAGCATGAGGTGGCTTCCGGGCTGTCTCCGGCTCTGGCTTGTCGTCCTTGTGGGATGGTTTTTCTGCCGCCTGGGGCTTGGTTTCCGGAGTGGGAGTCGTCTCTTCGGAGGGGAAAGCGATAAAGACGTTTTTGCATTTTGAACAACGGACTTTGGTGCCGTCAGGTTGCAGCAGCGATTGTTTCATGTTGAAACCGGTACCGCAGTTATCGCAAATAATCAATTCGACCCTGGTCGGGGCGGCTTTTTCCGGTTCTCCCGCCGCCGGGGGAAATACGCGAAAAATATTATCGCAGGACGAACATTTCACCTTGGACCCGCTGGGCTTAATCAGTTTTTCATCAAACTTAAAACTTTTCCCGCATTTTTCACAGGTGATGACCATCAGATTTCCTCATTTTATTATTAGGTTAGGCGATAAATGTCATCCAGCTCCCGGTAGCGTTCCTTGTAATCCATGCCATAGCCGACAATAAAACCCGAATCTATTTCAAAACCGGCGTAATCAATCTGGAGCGACCTGCTGCGGCGCTCGGTTTTATCGATCAGGGCGCAAATCTTAACCTGCGCAGGGCGGCAGGCCAAGAGATAATCGCGAATAATCGCGGTACTTTTTCCAGTATCAACAATGTCTTCTATTAGTAAAACCGGTTTGTCAGTTATATCAGAATCAAGCCTTTTTGTGAACCGGATATCTCCTGACGAAACTTTTTTTTGTCCATAACTGGTCACACCGATAAAGTCAATCGAAACCGGCACTGATAACTCCCGCATCAGATCAGCAAAAAAAACAACTGCTCCCTTCAGGACGCAGATGGCTGTAATCTCACTGGTACCATAATCTTTTGATATCCGGTCAGCCAGGTCAATTACTTTTTGTTTTATCTCGTCCGCCGAAAAAACAAGCGTCATTTTCGGCATGATGGGATTATGCCCATAATAAAGAATATGTTTTTCAATATCGCAACCAAATCATTTTGTCAATAAGTTGAGTCTTATGGTCTGGTTATAAACCGGTATCAGCCAGTTCCTGAATTATTTTTTCCTGTTGCCGGGTTATCTTTTCGGGCATCTCCACCTGGATTTCAACATAGAGATTTCCCCGGCCTTTGCCTTTCATGTGAGGAATACCCTGACCTGACAGGCGGAATTTACTCTTGTGCTTTGTCCCTGGCGGCACCCGCAGGCTTAAGTCGCCACCGTTGACAGCCGGAACGTTAATTTTAGTGCCCAGCAGAGCTTCTGTCAGCTTAACCGGCCGGGTAATATAAAGATCATATTCATCAAGGGTATAGGGTCCGGTATCGGTTACCCGGGAACGGATATAGAGGTCACCCGGCGGTCCCCCGAATTGGCTGGGTTGGCCTTTGCCGGCCAGTCTGATTTTTTTCCCGGTTATCATACCCGGCGGGATTTTGACGCTGATTTTATTCACTTGACCATTCTGGCGCAATGAAATCGGCTTGGTCGTGCCGGAGACAATTTCCGGCAGGGACAGGGGAATCTCATAGACCAGGTCTTCCCCTTTCATCTGCTGGGTCTGGTGGGTCGCTCCCCCAAAAGGCGAACTGCCACCAAATGTAAAACGTCGGCCCCGACTTTTGCCGCCGCCGGTAAACATGTTGCTACCGCTGAATCCGAACTCCCTTAAAATATCGGAAAAGTCAAAGTTGCTGAAAATATCTTCCTGCGAATAGCGCTGCTGAAAATCATTTTGACCATAAGTATCATACTGTTTCCGCTTTTCCTTGTCTTTTAAAACAGCGTACGCTTCGCTGATTTTTTTAAACCTTTCTTCCGCCTCTTCTTTGTTATCACCCTGAAAATGATCCGGATGATACTTCATGGCCAGTTTACGGTAGGCCTTTTTAATCTCATCGTCAGTGGCGTTCTTGTCCACGCCCAGAATTTCATAATAATCATTTTCTGGCATATCCATCACCTCATAACAGGGGCACTTTTGCTCGGAGCCCTTTAACTTTCGGAAATTTATCAATACTTATTTTTTAAAAATAAACAGTAAGGACTCGGCTGTCAAGTATTCAATCCGGCAGGCGGTGTTAATAGTCTGATGACAGGGGGGATACCTGGAAAGGACAAATCAAAAAAAACCGCCGGCAGAATTGCCGGCGGTTTTTTTTGATTAGACATTTAAAGTCGCGGCCAATCGGACTGAAACCCGGTTTGTCACGACTGTTGCTGATGTTTGGTGCCGCCCGGGGTCATACCCGCCCGGCGGGGCGGCCCGGTCCGTAAGCGGATTAAGCTTCTTTGACTTTTTCCGTCAGTTCCGGAATCAATTCCAGGATATCGGCGACAACACCGACATCGGCTACCTGAAAAATGGGGGCCTTGGGATTTTTATTGACCGCTATCATGTAGCCGCCTTTTATGCCGCCCAGGTGCTGGAAGGAACCGCTGATGCCCAGAGCCAGATAAACATTCGGTTTGACAGTCTGGCCGGAAGTGCCGACCTGGCGTGATTTTTCCAGCCATTTGGCGTCAACGATCGGACGGGAACAGGAAACCACCGCGCCCATGGCGTCGGCCAGTTCCTGGGCCAGTTCGATGTTCTCTTCATCTTCGATACCGCGACCGATGGAGACCAGCACGTCCGACTTGGTGATATCGACATCGCCCACTTCGGCTTCCACGATTTCCAGGAATTTGCGTTTAGCGGTGACGTCACCGGCGTCAGCGGTTTTGTCAACCACGGTCCCCCCGGCGCTTTTGCTCTCATCAGGTTCAAAGGAACCGGGGCGGACGGTAAGGATCGCTCCGCCGGAAAGATCACAGGTGACATGAGTGTTAACCTGGCCGCCGAATTCCTGACGAACAACTTTCAGGATGTCGCCTTCAGTACCTTCAAAATCAACCGCGTCAGCGGCATAGGCGGAATCCATCTTGATGGACAGGCCGGGGGCGAGATCCATGCTGAAAGTGTCATGGGCTATCAGCAGAACGGCATCGCCGGGCAGGGCATTTACCAGCATCCCCCGGATGATTTCAGCGTTGGGATAGTCCAGCTCGGCTTTGTCTATTTTCCAGACTTCCTTGAAAGAGGCCGCCATCTGTTCGCACACGGCGTCAACTCCGGAACCGACAACAATGGCGTTGACATCGGCGCCGGCATCAATCTTTTTAGCGGCGGAGATTAATTCCAGGGCGGCATCGTCGACCGTGCCGTTTTTATGTCCGATATATGCAAAAATTTGAGCCATTACTTGATACCTCCTTTGGACTTAAGGATTTCAACCAGTTTGTCCACGATTTCATCCATGCTGCCTTCGATCATTTCCGCGCCTTCACCGGTGTCCGGCACAAAATAATCAACATGTTTGGTTTTGGCGGCGGCTTCGCCCACGGCACCGGCATCAACGCCGATATCCGACAGGCCGTAGGTGGGAATTTCCACCGAAGCTACTTTTCTGATGCCGCGAATACCGACATAGCGCGGTTCATTGATACCGGTCTGAATCGACAGAACGCAGGGCAGCTCGATTTCATTCATTTCCTGGTTGCCGCCTTCGATCTCGCGTCCGACTTTAAGCTTTTTGTCGTCCACCACTTCAATACCGTTGACCAGCGAAGCATAGGGCATCTCCAGCAGCGCCGCCAGCATGCCGCCAACCTGAGCCGCTCCGGCGTCGGCCTGGGCGCCGGTGAAAATAACGTCATAATTCCCTTTTTCGACTACGCCCTTCAGTGCCGTGGCAATCCCCCGGCCATCCGAACCAGCCATGGCCTCATCATCAACCAGGATGCCGTTTTCCGCGCCCATGGCCATTTCCCGCCGCAGTACTTCCTCGGACTCCTCATCCCCGACGGTCACGACCGTAACACTTCCGCCAACTTTATCGACAATCTGAATGGCCTCTTCAACCGCATAGTTGTCCCATTCGTTTACCGAGTAAACAAGATCATCACGATCAATATCGTTGCCGTCACTGTTCAATTCGATCTCATTTTCCTCGGTGTCGGGGACACGTTTAACGCAAACTAAAATTTCCATGTTCATCCTCCCAACTGTTTTTCAAGTTAGTCCACAAAAAAAGCCGGTTTTGGTTTCTTAAGGTATTATTCCAAATGGTTGGCAATCAATTCGGAAAAGTCGATCGCCACCATGGTGTCTTCCATCTTGGCCACTTTGATGGCGTCTTCCATGTTTACCAGGCAGAAGGGGCAGGCGGTAACAATAACGTTGGCCCCGGCCTCGGCCGCCATCCTGACCCGCATAACTCCCATGCGTTCTTCTTCCTCTGGTTCATAGAACAGCATCAGGCCGCCGCCACCGCAGCAGAATGAACGGTCCCGGCTTTTGAACATTTCCACCCTTTCCAGCCCGGGAATGGCGTCAAGCGCTTCCCGCGGTTCATCATAAATTTCATTGTGCCGCCCCAGGTAACAGGGATCGTGATAGGTATAAATTCTGCCCGCTTCCTGGACCGGCTTGAGCCGCAGGTCGCCGGATTTTATTTTTCTGATGACATATTGACTCAAATGCTCGATCGGCGGTAATTCCTGATTGTGGTAATCTTTTTTGATGACATTGAAGGCGTGGGGGTCGGCCGTGACAATTTTTTCGGCGCCGGATTCCAGTATGGCTTCAATGTTCTGATCTCTCAGGGTTTGAAAAAGCATTTCTTCGCCGAAACGCCTGATTTCATTGCCGCTGTCTTTTTCTTTTTTGCCCAGAACCCCGAAATCGGTCCCACCGGCATTCAGTATCCGGGCCGTGGCGCGGGCCAGCTCCTGCATGCGATCATCATAAGAAGAGATGCTGTCCACGAAATAAAGCGTCTCCGCGGTTTCTTTTTTCTCCATAATCTTGACTTCGCAGTCTTCGGCGAATTCTTCTTCCTTGGTCCATTCGGCCCGTTTCTTTTCCATTTTGCCCCAGGCGTTACCCCTTTTTTCAAGGGCGCTCAGGGGTTTCTGAAGAGACTGGGGTACCATGCCCTCGTCAACCATGCCCCGCCTGAGATCGACTATTTTGTTGATGTACTCTATGCCCAGCGGGCATTCTTCTTCGCAGGCGCCGCAGGTAGTGCAGGACCATATCTCATCTTCCTCATAGATATCCTCCATCAAAGGCTTGCTTTCGGCAAATTCGCCCCGCAGGGGGTAATTGGCGAATATCCTGTCGCGGCCCTTAATGGTGATGAAACGGGGTGACAGGGGCCTGCCGACGGCGTTGGCGGGACATTGGTCCGAGCACCGGCCGCAATCCGCGCAGGAATAAAAATCCAGCAGGTGCTTCCAGGTGAAGTCTTCCAGCTTTTTGACACCGAAGGATTCCAGTTCATCAAGCTGTTCATCGGAAACATCATAGCGGACAGGCTTGATATTGCCTTTTTCCAGCCGCATGAAAAAAACATTAAAGATGGAGGTGATGACATGAAAGTGCTTACCCAGAGGTAAAAAGCAGAGAAAAAAGAAAAAGACGATATCATGAATGTAATAGGACAGCACATGAATGGCCTGTAAAAAACCAGGTGAGGCTCCGGACAGGATAAGGTGTTCGAACCAGACCAGGGACAGCGGGGCCAGAAAAACGTCATGGCCGGAAGCGGCTACATGGCTGGCTTCAAAAAGGCTTTCCGCTATCATCAGGGTTGAGATCATTCCCAGCACGAAAACCGCCTCACCGGTGTGATCATGGCCGTATTTTTCCGGCACCTTGTATCGTTCCGGTTTGGTTACGAGTCGCCGGTACGCGGCCAGCACGCAAGCTATCAGTACTGCCGTGGCGGCGTAATCCTTGAGCACATTGTAGACGCTGCCCAGAAAACCATCCATTAAGGGCATGGTGAAATTTTCCGACAGCCCTATCACAACCAGTTCGGTGGAACGAATGGACAGCACGAGAAATCCGATGAAAATCATGATATGCAGGACGCCGGCGTACATGTAACGCGGCTGCCGCCATTGCAACAGCCACATTTTGATTACTTTGACGATGCGTTCCGGGATTCGGTCAAAGCGATTATCCGGAGCGGCTTTAATAAGAGGCGCCAGGCGCCTGGCCATAATGTACGCGAAACATCCCACTCCGATTACGGGAATCAGTAAAGAAAAGATGACGGTGGGAATTCCCAGAAAGGAAAATTGAGCCGGACTAACTAATAATGTTTCCATCACAACCTCTTTGTTAATAGTCTTTTCTTTTGTGTCTTATTGACAGGACCTGTACCAGCGGCCTTTTTTGATGACAAATAAACTTTCTATTTATATGATCAGACCGGAGGCGTCAAGAAAAAAAGCATCTTAATAAAGGCTGTTATAATGTCAGCCCGAATCTTTCATGAAATTTAATAAATACTGTTTTATTTTGTATTTCAGAAGGTTGTACTATTTTTTCCCCTTAATGCCGGGCGTTTTTTGCCGCCGCCTTTGGCCCGGTTGTTTTTCCTGCTTGAACTTATAACGCGGTATGATATTGATAATAGGCAGCTTCGTAAAAAAGCTCAGGTGAAATTTCTTACTTTGTCGTCCGGGAATAAACTTTCCGGAAACCATCACAGCCAAGGGAACCGTTTTTTATGAAGGAACGATTTTATATTGTCTACAACCCCATTGCCTATGATCTGATGGGCATGGTCAATAACCATAACGCCACCATTATTGATATCCTGTCCTATCTCTCACGTCTGGATGCCCACCAGTTAAACGCCGATAATTATCTTCAGTATCTGAATTTCAATCCCGGCCGGGAACGATGCGGCATTAATGATTTTTATGGAATCGACAATTACGCCACTTATTATATCGCCAACCAGGTGGCCAAGTTTGATCCGGAAGCCCATATCTATATCGCCGACGGTAAAAGGGAAAGGATCGACCATATCATTAACCGCGAGCATCACCGGCCGGCGGCTGTTTTTATCACTTCCATCAGCGCCAATTTTCCCACCGCCGCCCTGACCGCGGTGGCTTTGAATCATGGCGGAATTCCGGTGGTGTTCGGCGGTATCCATGTTTCCTCGTCTCCGGAAGATATTCCCATGCTGGTCAAACCACAATTGCCTCATCCGGAACTGATAAGCCAGGTAAGGGGGCCCGGCGACACCCGGGTCATCAGCGCCATTCTGGCCGACCTGGAAAACAATTCTTTGCGGGATGAATATATCGGGTCGACCACCCTGGAAGACGGCGTCTGGGGCCGTCGCAATATTGCCCGGCTGTCGGGGATCGAACCGCCTTATCTGAAAAAACTGCCCTTGATCGGTAATTATCTGAGTCGCATCACCAGGGGAAACGTGGCCGCGCCTTATCTGGGCTGCCCTTATTCATGCAGTTTCTGCTCCATTTCCTCGCTGCCGATCAAGCAGAGAAAATTCATGGCCAGGTCGCCCGCGGATTTCGTGGATGAAATCCAGGACGCCCAGAAAGAAGGGGCCACCTTCAAAAACCGTTTTTACGTTTTTCTGCCGGACAATCTGTTGCTGAGTCAGAAAAAGCTGGAGGCTTTTCTGGATGAGTTGATCGACCGCCGGGTTAAAATTAATTATATTTCCCAGATTTCCGTGGAAATAGCGGACAGCCCGCGTTTGATGGAAAAGCTGCGCGCTTCCGGGGCTAGTCACTTTTTTATCGGGTTTGAATCCCTGAACCTGGATAACCTGCGGTCAATCCGGAAGCCGGTGGTCAGGGAGATCGAAAAAAGCAATCTGTCGGTGAGGCAGTATTACGCCCGGCAGATAAAAAAAATTCAGGATCACGGTATCTCCATCCACGGTGCCTTTATCACCGGGATGCCCCACGACTATTTCAATGATTTGAACGATCATTCCGGAAAAGAGGTGGCGGAATTCTGCGTTGACAATCGTATCACCATTCAGGCCACCGTGCTTAACGACCTGCCGGGTTCTTTGGATTTCAAGAACAGTCAGGCCCGGGGTAATTACCGCTACGGTCGTCAGGGTACCAGTCCATATTTCTGCGCTTTGACCACCGCGGACCTGATGGAATCCAACCGGGTTATTCCACCTTCCTTGAAAAGCAGTCCCCTGGTCAGTTTTTACATGACCTATGATGTTGTGCAGCGGGTCTGCGCCCGCAAGACCGCCCTGGCCACATCTTTTCATTCCGGTTACAAGGCCTGGCGTTATCCCACCGCCAAGGGAAGAGGCGCCGTTAAAGAACGTTTTTATGATGTGGTGGGCTCTGTCGGCGCCCAGCTCGGGGTAAGTTCACACAAGGAACACATCGAGGCCATCGCTTATTCCAACCGGGATAAAGGCTATACCGGCTGCTTTGAGCGCCTGTATAACCAGGAAGCGGATCCTCAGGTGCGCCGCCTGTTTAAAGATTATGTTAAGCAATTTGTTCTTTAATCGTGAAATAACCGGGTTGGGCGGATGGCCTCGCCAAAAAAAATCGGATAGTTCTGGATTCCGGCCTTCGCCGGCATGATGAGGCCAGGACTTTTTACGAGTACATCAAGTCTGTTCCGGATTTTTTATTTGATTCTTCCGGCAAATCTGATAATAATATGAGGAGGGGGAGTTGTCCGGATATTTTATGATTTTTTTGATTATACAGTGTTGATGACGGATTCATAAGATACCCGGACCGGTTGCTGTTTCCAATCGTTTGAGACATGGCCATGTCCGAATATTTTATTGTCTACAATCCCATTGCCTATGATTTGATGGGCAAAGCCCATGACAATTCGGCCACCATGGTCGATATCCTCTCATATATTACCAATCGTGACGCGACCCGCTTGAACCAGGACAATTATCTTGACTATCTTCAGTTTGACCTTTCCAGGATACGCCATGGTTTAAATGAGTTTTTTGGTATTGAAAATTACGCCACCTATTATGTCGCCAACCAGGTGGCGAAATTCAAAAAGAATGCCAGGATATATGTAGCTGATGGTTACCGGCGAAAAATCGGTACCCTGATACAAAAAAATCAGCGCCAACCCGCCGCCGTGTTTTTTACCTGTATCAGCGCCAATTTTCCGGTGGGCGCTCTGATTGCCATTGTCTTGAATCACGCTCGTATCCCCGCCGTGCTGGGTGGCATTCATGTGTCTTCGGTGCCGGAAGACGTGGATCTGTTGATCCGGCGCCATTGCCCGCATCCGGAGTTGATCAGTCTGGTCAGGGGTCCGGGAGATTCGCAGGTGGTCGGCCGGCTCTTGCAAGACCTGGACCGGTCCTGCTTGAAGCCCGCTTACACCGGTTCAATTACTCTGGAAGATAAGGTCTGGGGCAGCCGCAATGTTTTTCCGCTGCCGGAAATCGCTCCGCCCTATTTAAAGAAGCTGCCGCTTATCGGCGGTTATTTCAGCCGTATTTCCCGGGCCAAGGTGGCCGCGCCTTATCTGGGCTGCCCCTATTCCTGCAATTTCTGCTCCATCGCGGCCCTGCCGCTGCACCAGCGGAAATTCATGACCCGGACGCCCGCGGATTTCGTGGATGAGCTGGCTCATCTGCAGCGGCAGGGGGTAACCTTTAAAAATCGTTTTTTTCTCTTTCTGCCGGACAATATGTTGCTCAGCAGAAGCAAGCTGGAAGCGATCGTCGATGAAATCAATGCCAGGGAACTGAAAATCAATTATGTGGCCCAGATTTCCATTGAAATAGCGGACAACCCCCGGCTGATGGATAAAATGCGCCAGTCCGGCGCCTCCCATTTTTTCATCGGTCTGGAGTCCTTGAACATGGACAATCTCAAGTGGATCAAAAAGCCGGCCGTGCGGCATATCGAAAAAGCCGGCCTGACCCCGGCCGGATATTATGCCCGGCAGATCAGCAAAATCCGGGCTCACGGCATATCCCTGCACGGTGCTTTTATAACCGGTCTGCCCCATGACTATTTCCGCAGCCTGGAAGATCATTCCGGGGTGGAGGTGGCCGGGTTTTGCCTGGAAAACAGAATTACCATGCAGGCCACGGTCTTGAACGATCTGCCTGGTTCGCGGAATTTTAAAGATTCTCAGGAAAACAGCTGTTATCTGTACGGGCGGCAGGGATCCATTCCCTATTTCTGCGCTTTAAGCACTTCGGATCTGATGGAGTCAAACCGGGAAATTGCCGGCTCGTTGCTGGGCAGCCCGCTGGTCACCTTTTACATGATGTATGACATGTTGCAGCGGGTTAATAATAACGGCAACGCTTTGAAAACCGGCTTGGCCGCGGCCGTCAACGCCTGGCGCCGGCCCAGCCGGAAAGGGGAGCAAAGTCTGAAAGAACGCGCTATCGACGGACTGGCCGCTATGGGCGCCTTTCTTGGCACGGGTTCTCATAAGGATCACGTGGAGTCCATCGCCCGTTCCAGCGCGGCGACAGGTTTTGCCGGTTGTTTTGAGCGGCTTTATAACCGGGAGAAAGACCCCCGGGTAAAAGAGATGTTCGGGGATTATATCAAGGATTTTTTATGAAAAGACCGCTGGTGGTGGGAGTTATGGGAGGAGGCCGGTCGGCCGGCCAGATTCTTGACAAGGCTTACCGTCTGGGTGTTCTGATAGCCCAGAATGGCTGGTGCCTTTTGAACGGCGGCCGGGACGCCGGTGTTATGTCGGCCACCGCCGCCGGAGCGGCTTCGCGGGATGGACTGGTTATCGGTGTTTTACCGGGCGATACCCGGCAGGGTATGGCTCCCGGGGTAACCATCCCCATCGTCACCGGCCTTGGCAGCGCCCGCAACAGCATCAACGCCCTTTCCAGCGAGGTGGTGGTGGCCTGCCCCGGCGGCGCCGGCACGCTTTCGGAAATCGCCCTGGCCCTGAAAAACAAGACTCCGGTCATTACCATGGGGTTTGCCCTTAATATCCCGGCCGGGATCGAACTGGATCACTCCTGTCTTTTTTCCGCGTCCGATCCGGAAGAGGTGATCGACCTTATCCGAAAACTTATGGATGAACCCGGCTGAACTTAACCAAGGAGACGCCTTGACAGGTTACTTCCGCCAGGGGCTTTATTTTGTTATACCGGCTGTCCTCAACATATCCTCGTCGGCGAAAGATTAACCGATAGCGCGGTGAGGAGGCCGGGCTGGTCGGCGGACTGGAAAAATTACCGGTAAGCAGGCCGTGCCGGGCGTAACTTTCCAGCAGCAGGGGCCAGGGAGGATAAGTGTCAACCACGGCCCCCCCGGTCCAGATAAGAATTGATGTGCCTCATAAACGGCTGATTGGCAGCCTCGAGATAGTAGGTCATTTCCAGGCCTTGAAAACCAGGGCGAAAAATCCGGCTCCGATCAGCCAGAGAAATTCGCGCCGCTGGCGGTTCGCCAGCAGGTAAACGGCCAGCGGCCCAATCGCCAGAAAACCGGTTATTTTGGTGGCGCTGGCGCAGGCCAGAAAAATAAACAGAAGGATTCTCTGGAAAATCCGTTTGCGTAACGACAAATTCTGCCGCAGTTTCCAGACGATCAGGGTCAATACCATCCAGCTCAGGGCTACCGGGGAGTCGGTGAAGGTTGTTCTTGCAGGAACCAGGAGCGAATGGAGTCGGAAAACCGGAAATAAATGGATTCGTCCCAGGTCAGGCCGAAAGTCCCCGAAGCCAGCGCCAGCAGTATCCCCATTGAAAAAAAATCAAAACAGTTTCAACGTGCTGGCGATTCTGAAGGCTCATTGCGGCCTTGGCTGGTTTTCTTATGGGGTCGGGTAACAAAATGGTGCCGAAGGCCGGATTTGAACCGGCACGGGTCTCCCCACTGCGCCCTCAACACAGCGTGTCTACCATTTCCACCACTTCGGCACGAAGTTAATCTGCCTGCTCAGGCTGCTCCAGCGGCGCCGGTCTTTCGGCTTCTTCGGGAGCCTCCTGTTCGGACGCGGCGGGCTTGTCGCCCATAATGGATTCCGGCTGCCGGTGGGTCGAGATATAGGCCAGAGACAGGCAGGTGATCATGAAGATGACAGCCACCGAGGTGGTGAATTTGTTCATGAAAGTCGAGCCGCCGCTGCTGCCGAACAGTGTCTGGCTGCCGCCGCCGCCGAAAGCGGCACCCATACCCGCTCCTTTGCCGGTTTGCAACAGAATGATGACTATCAGCAGAAGGCAGGCAATAACATGTATCAGTGTAATCAATATACCCATGTGATTTTACCGCATCAATAATGACGTTTTCGTAAGAAGTTCCAATTGGTATGGCAAAGTAAAAAGTTTAAGATCAAGGCGCAGAGTTTTCCGGGAAATGCAGCGTACTTAGCAGCACGTGAAATTCCGGGAAAAACGCCGCAACGCCGCCGGCCGCCTCACGGCAATCGGACTTTTTACGAAGCCATCAATAATCTATAATTTCGTAAAATGTATCCGCGTCAAGACTGGCCCCGCCGACCAGGGCACCGTCAATGTCGGTCATACCCATCAGCTCAGCGATGTTGGCCGGTTTAACGCTGCCACCGTACAGAATACGAATGTCCGTGGCTGGGCCGTCTCCAAAAAGTTCGGCCAGGGTCCGTCGGATAAAAGCGTGTGCTTCCTGGGCCTGGTCGCTGGTCGCTGTTTTTCCGGTACCGATGGCCCAGACAGGTTCATAGGCCACCACCAGTCCGGCCATCTGATTTAAATCAAAACCTTGTAACCCGTTTCGAATCTGATTGTCAAGTATAGAAAACGTTTTTTCGGCATCCCGGTCTGCTTCACTCTCACCAACGCACAGGACGGGAGCCAGTCCGGCGGTCTGGGCGGCGGCTATTTTTTTGTTAACGGTCTGGTCGGTTTCGTGAAAATAAAGACGACGTTCAGAGTGGCCGATGATTACATAACGGCATCCCACCGCCGTGAGCATGGCCGCGGAAATTTCACCGGTATAGGCCCCTTCGGTTTCCCAGTGCAGATTCTGGGCGCCCAGTCCGATGGGGCTGCCCTGTAATGCCTGGGCCACCGGCAGCAGAGCCGTGAATTGGGGAGCTATCATAACTTCTCGTTCAGCCGGGATTTTAAGCTCCGCCAACCGCGCGGCCGTGTCTTTCGCTTCCCGCCAGGATTTAAACATCTTCCAGTTGCCGGCAATCAACGGGGTGCGTTGTGTCATAACTGGCCTCCTTTATTATATTATTTTGCCCTGACCCGGTATTTGATGAGTTTTTGGTTTAAAGTTGCCGGCCGACCATGATGGCCAGATCCACCATGCGGTGGGAATAACCGGCTTCATTATCATACCAGGACAGTACCTTGATCATATTGTCAACCGTGTCGGTGGTCTGAGCGTCAACAATGGAGGACAGAGGCGAACCGTTAAAATCTGAAGAAACCAGGGGCAGATCACTGTAGCCGAGGATGCCGGACAGTTCCTGCTCGGAAGCCTCCTTCAGGGCGGCGTTGACGTCCGAAGCGGTAAAACCCGATTTTTCCACGGTAGCCACAAAATCCACAATCGAGACGTTGGGCGTGGGCACCCGGATGGAAAGGCCGTTCATTTTACCGGCCAGTTCCGGCAGAACCAGGGCTACGGCCTTGGCGGCGCCGGTAGTGGTGGGGATCATGGACAGTCCCGCTGCCCGGGCCCGCCGGAGGTCCTGGTGGGGAAAATCGAGCAGCCGCTGATCACCGGTGTAGGAGTGAATAGTCGTCATTAATCCTTTTTTGATACCGAATCGTTCGTGGATGACCTTGGCAACCGGGGCCAGGCAATTGGTGGTGCAGGAGGCGTTGGAAATAATATCGTGCTTGCCCGGATCGTAAACAGAGTCGTTCACTCCCAGGACGATGGTGGCATCCGGCGATTTGGCCGGAGCTGAGATGATGACCTTGCGGGCCCCGGCTTCAAGATGCCCGGCGGCGGCTGTTCGTTCCCGGAAGAGTCCGGTGCATTCGGCCACCACCTCGACTCCGAACTCCTTCCAGCGGAGTTTGGCCGGTTCTTTGATGGAGGTTACCGGGATAGTCCGTCCCTCGACAATAATCCCGTTCTCAGTGGGGGTTACCTCGGCATCCAGCTTGCCGTGCACGGAATCATAAACAGTCAGATGGGCGATGGTTTCCGGGTCGGTCAGGTCATTGATGGCCGTCACAGTTACCTCCGGATTATTGAGCGCCGCCCTGAAAATCATTCTGCCGATACGACCGAAACCGTTAATGCCTATTGCTGTTGCCATGACAAGCCTCCTTAATCGTTTTGTCCATTATTATTGCGTCTTCTTGAATATCATAATAATCTTTCCGTCGTCCACATTCCCGGAACCCGAGTTTCCGGTAAAAACTGATGGCGGGCTGATTCGATTGCCTGACTTCCAGAAGTATTCGCGCGGTCCTTCGGCGGCCGGCCAGCGTCATGACCATTTGCATCAAGCCGGTGCCGATCCGGCGATGACGATATTGCTCGGCCGTAGCCAGCTTTAATACATGTATTTCATCAATAATCATCTGGAAAAAAACATAACCGATCAGCCAGTCACTGCCGGCCGGCCTGGCGACGTATCCTGCCGCTCCCGGAGCGGCTAATCCTTCTGACCAGGCGGCACTGCTCCAGGGGTAGAGGAAACATTTTTTTTCCAGGAGCGCCAGGCGGGGAAGATCGGCCTCCGTGAGAGCGGAAATACGATAAGACTCGGCCGGGTTTGGGCCTGCTTCACGGCAGCCTTCGTCAGACACGTTTGTTGCCTTTTAAAATACTGCTGGCAATACTGATGCTTTTCTTCCCATAGTCCTCCACTTCTACCGCTATATCGGCAAGGGATTTGTCCTGCCTGATTTTTAAAGCCTTGATCAGAATCGGCAGGTTGACGCCTGATAATACTTCCACGGCGTCTTCTTCCAGGAAAGAATAGCTTAAATTGGACGGTGAACCGCCGAACATATCGGTCAGAATCAAGACGCCGTGGTCGGTTTTTACCTCTTGAATGCCGCGGGCGATCTTTTTGCGAAGATTCTCCGCGTTTTCATTCAGATCTATGGAAACCGCCTCCAGCAATTCAGGACGAGTGCCCAGAATAAATTCCGCCGCGTCAATCAGGGCGTCCCCGAGGTTCTGGTGGGTTACTATCAGCAGGCCTGTCATCATAATCGTTTTCTATTGTCCTTCTCAAAGGCATTATTCGGGATGAAGCATTGGTGCTTAATCTTATTCCTGCCAGATATCCCGGTGAGTTATTTCAATATGTTCTTCGGTGGCGCTTAAATGATCAAACACTGCCAGGGCTATGGCTACGCTGCGGTGACGGCCACCGGTACAACCGATGGCAATGGTGAAGTAAGCCCGTGGTTCCTGTTTGTATAATGGGATTAAAAAGTCAAGTAATTCCAAAAATTTATTCATAAAAACGACGCCGTTTTGATGGCCTAAAACATAATTATTGACCTTTTCAGATTTCCCGTCAAGATTTTTCATTTCCGGCACAAAATAGGGATTGGGCAGAAACCTGACATCCATGATCATGTCCGCGTCATGGGGGATGCCGAATTTAAAACCAAACGACAGAACATGGATGCGCGTGGGGGTTCCTGGTATATGCTGCAGCTGGTTGTAAATGAAATGTTTCAGCTCATGAATGGTAAAACCGGAGGTGTCGATGATTTGATCTGAGGCCTGGCGCAGTTGCCGGAGCAGTTCTTTTTCGGTTCGAATGCTTTCCAGCAGCCCCTTGTCCCCGGCCAGGGGATGGTGGCGCCGGGTCTGGCTGTACCGCTGGATTAAAACATTCTCTCCGGCCTCGAAAAAGAGAATCTCCAGAGCGTATCCTTTCTGCCGGAGTTGTTCGAAAATTACCGGGTATCTGGTCAGAAAATCACTTTCGCGAAGATCCATGACAAAGACCAGGCCATTTACGCCGGCCGCCGTCTCCACGGGTATTTCCAGAAATTTGGGCAGCAGCGCCACCGGCATATTGTCAACACAATAGAAACCGGCATCCTCAAAGGCGTCCAGGGCGGTGCTTTTACCGGAACCGGACAGGCCGGTCAGAATTTTTATGGAAAAACGGCGCATTTTTTAATCGGAGGCTGTGATCGTTTTTGATTCGTCGCGCCTGAACCTGAACGATCATGGTTCTTCGTCGAATTCCTCGATGATGGCGCAGATGGATTCCGCGTCCGGGGCGTCCAGGAGCCGTTGCCGGAACAGCTCATTTTTTAACAGTTTGGAGATTCTTGACAGGAGCATCAGGTGAACCACGGTGGCACCTTCCGGAGTAAACAGCAGAAAAAAGATATGAACCGGCCGGCCGTCCATGGCGTCAAAGTCCACTCCTTTCCGGCTGATGCCGATGCACAATATCTCTTCTTCCAGCTGCTTCAGTTTCCCGTGGGGTATGGCGATGCCGCCGCCGATGCCGGTGGTGCCGAGTTGCTCCCTTTCCATCAGCATTCGGACCAGCTTGCTGTGATCAGCTTTGGAGATATTCGCTGCCGGAACAGTCAGCTCTTCCAAGACTCCTTTCTTATCGCCGGCTTCCAGGGAGGGGATAACCGCTTCCGGTTTTAATACATCTGATAGTTTCATGGTCTGGCGCCTTAAGCCGCGGGTCTCCTTGTATTTTGGAGAGTTTTTATCTGTTTCGGAAGATATTTTTTCATGGACGATACGCCACTTGTCAGCGGATGTCAAATCGGCCGGCCGGTTTTTGCTGAAAACCAAGGGATGATGGCTTCGTAAAAGTCTGGATTTTCCTTGTTGCGTCACCCCGGCGAAGGCCGGGGTCCAGTAAAATCAAATAATTATGTATTCCGGCCTTCGCCGGAATGACGATGTAAAGAATTTTTACGAAGCCGTCAAGGGATGA
>JBKHHL010000002.1:0-45833 GCA_046539175.1 Desulfosudaceae bacterium | reverse complement strand
CTTTATTGGTTAACCAACGATTGTCGAAAAAATTCATGAAATATTCGGGCTAACCGGTCAACTGCGACCTGGCCACCGGCGCGTACATTGAATCCGGATAAGCGGTTAACAGGCGATCGAAAGCATTCCGACTCCGGTCAACCTCACCCATTTGATCATACATCCGGCCCAGATTAAACAGCGCCAGATCCTTTTGAGCGATGCTTGAGTCTTCGATTATTTTTTCAAAAGCCCGGGCGGCTTCTTCGTAATCACCCATCGCTTCCCTGGCATAGCCCAGCCCCTGCCAGGCCAGGCGGCGGAAGGGGGGATGTTTTTTAAAATCCCCGGCAACCCGCTGGTAAGCGGCAATGGCCGCCTCCATATCGCCTTTTTGGTAACAGGTGTCGGCGTATTTCAAACCCGCGATGCGGCCGGCCACGCTACCGCCATGCTTTTCATAAAGAGCCTGATAGCTTTCCCGCAAATCCGCCGCTTCTCCGGTTCTGTTCATCAGAGCGGTCAATTCAACGGTGGCGGCCTGTTCTGACTTTTCATTCCAATAACTGATCACGGAAACGGACAGGGCCAGCACCAGGACCAGGGCGACAGCGCTGATTGCAAACCGGCGATGACGGCTGACATAGGCGGCGGCAGTTTGCAGAAGAACCATAAACCGGTCCGGCTTGGATAGTTCCCGTTTTCTTTCCAGAGATACCCGGCTGAGCTTTGCCATTGGTATTTTATCCTTGTTTACGTGTTAAAGGAGAGCCTTGATCCGCTGCCAGCCGTCGGCCGGAATTTTAGCGCCGACCACCCGGCAGACCTCAGAGCCACAAGCGGACCCCAGGGCGCCACACTTGTCAATGGGGTAACCATTGACCAGGCCGTAGAGAAAACCGGAGGCCCACAAATCACCGGCCCCGGTAGTATCCAGCGGTGGCTGATCGACCTGTGCCCTGATCCGGAAAGTTTCCTTGTCATGATGAATAAAACTGCCCCGCTCACCTACTTTCAGCACCGCCAACGGCGCTTCTTTCAGCAGATGGGCGATGACTTTTTCTTCCTCGCGATGACCGCAATAGGCTTCCGCCTCATCTTCATTGGCGATAAGAATATCAACATATTGTTTAACGACTTTTTCCAGCAGGGCCCGGGTGTTGTGAACAACTTCAAAACTGGCCAGGTCAAGGGAAATCATGGCCCCGGCCGCCTTGGCCGACCGCACGGTAGCCATCATCAAATCGGGATTAAACAGCAGGTAGCCTTCCACCACGGCCACGGCGGTATTTTCAAACAGTTCCGGCGTGATGGAGTCCGGGTCCAGTTCGGTCGACGCCCCCAGGTGGGTGAACATGGTCCGCTGAGCGTCCGGAGTGACCACCGACAGAACCGTACCGGTCGGCGTCGAGGAGGTAAACAGCCGCGGCGTGACGCTGCTGTCACGCAGGTCGGAGGTAAATTTCCGGCCGAACTCGTCCTGCCCGCATTTTCCGATAAAAGAGGCCTCGCCACCGAGCATGCCCACCCCGACAATGGTATTGCAGGCTGAACCACCTGAGACCACCTCCGGCTTTTCATCTGATCGGGCCAGGGCGTCCTCAATGAACTGGTCATCGACCAGGGTCATGCCGCCCTTTTCCGCTCCCAAGGAAGCGACAAAATCGTCGTCAGCCGGCAAAAGCAGATCCACCAGGGCCGAACCGATACCGGTTATTTTCTTTTTTCCGTCAAACATATCCAGTTTGTTCCTTTCCCCGCCGCGGGACCGGGATTTGGCTATTATAAAATCAGTTTCCCGGCCCGAAAAGCGTCCAGGTAATTCATGCAGTAATCATCCTGGCCGGTCAAGGCTTCGGCGGCGGCGATATTAGCCAGCATGCGATTATCAAGCGGGTTGATGATAGCGCCGTCCAATCCCTTTAAAATGGCCATGACCATGAAGCACTGGTTCATGAGTTTTCTTTCCGGAAGGCCGTAGGAAATATTGGACAGACCGCAGGCGGTATGAATTCCGGGGAAGGCCGCCATTATTTTCTCAATAGCGTCCAGAAAAGCCAGCCCGTATATACCGTTGGTGGAGATGGGCTGAACCAGGGGATCGACAAAGATATTTTCCACGGCCACGCCCTTGGCCACCAGGCTGTTGACCAGCTTATCGGCAATCGCCATGCGCTCATCGGCGGTTTCCGGCATACCGTCATCGCTCATGCACAGGGCGATCACTTTGAGATCAGTGCCGGCCAGAATCGGCAACATGGCATCATAGCGTTCCGTTTCCAGGGAAATGGAATTGATCATGGCGGTGCCTTTATGTTCCGCCAGAGCCACCTCCAGGGCCTTGGGATCAGGGGTATCAATGCAGCAGACCGCCTCCGGAACGGCTTCCTGAGCGGTCGTAACCAGCCATTTCAGATAATCGGCTTCTTTGCCGACAAAAATTCCGGCATTAACATCAATAAAATCAGCCCCGGCCTCATGCTGCTGCCGGGCCAGATCGGCAATCGCTCCGGCGTCTTCGGCTTTGATGGCCGCGCCCACGGCTTTTCTGCTGGCGTTAATCAATTCTCCAATAATTATCATGATTCCTCCTTACGTGGTTTAAATCGGTGCCGTTTTAATACGAAGTCACCTCGTGTTTTACCGAAAACCGGTCCTACATGTCAAGAAAGGGCCGCTGCCTGACGACCTCTCCGGCCGGTATCCGCAAAAAAGCATCCTCATCATGCGGCCCGAAAAGTATTTTACGAAAATAGGCGTCAGAGCCCTGACGAATTTCCAGCTCCTTGTCAAAAAACCGGGCGTTTTCTTCCGCCCGTCTCCGCAACTCCTCCGGATTGGAAGTGGTGGCCGAATAAATCAGCACCAGGCGGGTATAATGTTTCAACTCTTCTTTGGCCGCCCAGACGGCTTCCTGGCGTCCCACCCGGGGCACATAGTCATTTTCCATATTCCCCAGAGGGTCCTTTTGTTCCTTTATCCAGCCGGGAGTAAGGTAATAAGCTCCGGGATAATTTTTAAAAGCGGCCTGATACTCCTCCCGGGAACCCAGAAAAAAAGAGATACAGTCGTGCGCCCGGGGAATAATCAGGCCCTGCTCCGGAGCTTGCAGTCCGACCACGCCGTTGGAACACAAGCCGTAGCCCAGGACGATTTGGGCGGTGTCATCCTTTTCCTCCGCAATGGCCGCCTGAATGACACCGGTCATGTGTTCCGGGGTGCGGTGAAGATTCTGGTCCAGATAACGAACATGAATGGTCTTGTCACCGGATCCGGCCAGCAGCGCTTCCAGTTCCGGCCGCAACGCCCGGCAGGCTATGACGGTTCTGGTCCGGCCTTTATCCCTCAACCTGACCTCCTCACAACCGGGCCTGCCGGTTCCGGAAACTCCGTGTTTTCCACAAAAGCCATCATGAAATCCGGTCGTTCCGCTAAAGACAGATGCTCGGCCGCGGCCAGCCGGGTTTCGATGAATCGACGGGCGTTGATATCCCGCAGCAGCCGCTGGCAACCCAGCAAACTGCAATTGCCCGCGAAAGTTATTTTGTTTTCCAGCTCCGGAGGCAGCAGGCCGATCCGGGCCAGGCTGGGCGGGCTCAAGGTGTGGCCAAAACCGCCGGCCACCACCAGCCGATCGATATCATGCCCTGTTTCCTGGATAAAAACATCCACCGCGGTGCGAATAGCACCCTTGGCCAGCTGGATCTGACGAATGTCCTTCTGAGTCAGAAAAACGTCCTGACCATATTGAAAAGCCGGAGTTCCGTCTATCTCGTGAAGACATTCTCCGATCAAGTCGTCAAACCTGTCGGCCTGGTCCGGCGGGGTAAGACGCCCGCTGGGCTCGATCACCCCCAGCTCCAGCAGGCAGGCCATCAAATCAATAATTCCGCTGCCGCAAATACCCTTTACCGGCGCGTCACCGATGGTTTCATAGACCAGCCGCCCATCCTCCAGGGTCACCGCTCCCACCGCCCCGATCCGGGCCCGCATGCCGCTGGAGACCCCCATACCTTCAAAGGCCGGACCGGCGGCGGTCGAAGATATCAGGGTCCGGCCCTGGTCATGCAAGGCGATTTCACCGTTGGTACCGACATCAAGAAAAAGGACCGACCTGTCCCGATCAAAAAAGCCTTCGCAGACCAGCATGCCGGCGCTGATGTCGGTTCCCACAAAGGCGTGGGTAATGGGCGGAATGTAAACGCGGGCAGCCGGATTTACCCTCGGGAAACCGAAGGCCGCGGCCGGATAATGGCGTCCGCCCTCCAGATCAACGTCAAAAGGAGTTCGCCCCAGCGGAGCCGGATCGACTTCCGCGGCAATCTCCAGCATGGTGGTATTACCGCCGATAACCACGTCCAGAATTTCAGCGGCGACCGCCCCGGTCTGCCGGCAGATATCCTTGATAATCCGGTCTATGCCGCCGCGCACGGCTTCGGCTAATTGGCGCAGTCCCTCCGGGGTGGAGCCTTCCTGGATACGGGTCATGACGTCATGGCCCATTTTAATCTGAGGGTTCAGGCCTGAGGCGGTCGACAGCATCCGGCCGGTCCGCAGGCAGATCAGGCTGCCGACCAGGGTCGTCGTGCCGATATCCAGGGCAATGCCTTTTGGTGAGAATCCGCTCTGCCATTCCGGCAGCGGCCAGGCTTCACCCTCATAAATCAGCCCGAACCCGTCCGGGCCTTCCTCGACGCGTACCGCCGGCGTGGTAGTCATGACGCGGCCGGAATTCCACGCCGGGCCGGCACTTTTGAAATCCCGACCTTCCAGGATGAGGCAATCATTATCTTCAGCCTCCGGCTCGAGAATGGTCAGGGTCATATCTCTTTCCGGAACCAGCCGGCAGGCCAGGCGAATGCCCGCGGCCGCTTCCGTGCTACCCAGATTCTCGTGCGGGGTGGGCGGTACCGTATCGGGATTTTCCACCCGGACGCGGCACTGGCCGCATACTCCCTGGCCGTTGCAGGGCGCTTCCAGGTCAATGCCGTTCCGGGCCAGAGCCTGATGAACCGTCTCACCCGGCAGGGTGGTCACGATTTTATTAAGGGGCTGAACTGTTATAATGGCCATATTAATTTATCGGCTTGATCACTCCGGCCGCAGCGGGGTGATGATGACCGTCTCCTCTATCTCCTCGGACAAGGCTTCCAGATGCTTTTGCAGTTTTTCTTCGGTCAGCGTGGATGGCACCACCGCTTTTATGCGCATGCTGAATTCCGGCGCCTCGTTCTCCTCGTCCAATGAATCGACGACGGTTTCCATTTCCACGATATTTACATTCATGGCGGCCAGCAACTGGGAGGTGCGGTAGACAATGCCCATGCGATCCTCGCCCCGCACCCTGATGTCGTAATTGGGCACCGGCACTTCCCGGATTTCACCGGCTGACACTGTCCGCTTGAAAACGGTCGCGTTCAAATCACTTTCCCGGCTCAGCCTTTCGCAGGAGGATCGCAGCTCTTCATAAAGTCCCGGCCGCTCCCCCGTTACCAGAATCATCAGGGAGAAATGGACCCCCAGAAAGGTCATCCGGGAATCCTCAAAATTGCATCCGCAATGATATATCTCCCGGGCCAGCTGAGCTACAATGCCGGGACGGTTGGCTCCGGCGGCTGAAACAATAAATTGGTTTAACATGATTTTTTCCTGAATCCCGCCACAACAATCCTGCCGCGGCAGGCAAAGACAATAAAAAGCGTCCCTTCCCGGGAAGAATTAAAATCCGGGATTCCCAACGGCCCGGGCAATTATCCGACGCAGGGGGCCTTCACTGGTTTCACTGATATCCACCTGGGGTTCGACGGCGCCGGAAGCCCGGCATTTCTCAGCGGCCTGGGCCTCAGCCGACTGCCGGGCGTATCGCAGAGCTTCCTCTTCTTCCTTGAAAGCGAGGTTCTCTTGGCTTCCCTGAACGATATATTTACGGACTTCGCCCGACTCCCGCACGTAGACCAGAAATTCGGTCTCGATCATGATCATTCCCACCACCGCGCCGGCGGCGTTGGCCACGGCGGCGTGCTCCGGCAGGAGAAAACTGCTATGCAGGGCCCGGGCCACCCGTTTAACGAAATAACCGGCCGGGGCGCCAATGCCGATGACCGGACACCGACTGGCCATGGAAAATGACAAGAGGCTGTCTTCCTCTTTAGCCAGAGCTTTATCGAAAAACCAGCGGCCCCATTTACCGTCGATATTTTCCGGCAGCCGTTTGTTTTTTTCCCGGGCCAGAAAGACGATGGCCTCTTCGGTAATAGTGGCGATGATGCCGTCCAGAACATGGTTGACCAGATCTTCTGTTTTTCGGCCGCACATGAGGCTCAGACTGGAAACGGCCAGACGGGCGGTTTCCCGGCACCAGTTGTCCATCTCATCCAGAAAGTGAAGCAGATCGGTGGGAGTCAGCGTGGCCACTCCCAGATAACCCCGCCGCATCAGGTCTTCAGCATTGAGCTGCACTTCATGATGCACGCCGGTGACCTGCAATACCGCGCTCAGGCTCTGCGGGGCGTCGCCCAGAACTTTAAACAATCGGCGCGCGGCCGGGGTGAGGGTATCAAGCGTCTCCGGGTCGGGTTTCTTCTGCTGAAACCAGTATACCAGATCGGAAGCTTTCCAGATATATCCGCGCCGCTTTTTGAGCCGTTCCAGGTCTTCCCGGATGTTCGGAAAATCGGCCGCCAGGCGGGACAGGGGCACCACCCGGTCCGGTCCGACCAGCAGCTCGCCATCGGCATTGGTATGAACGCGGCTGTCGCATCCCACCACGGCCGTCCGGATACGGGCGGCCCGCACCGCGGTTTTAATCTCGCCCACCCGGGCGCCCTCCTCGGAAATGGCCACGTGGTTGTCCCGCATCAAGGCCATGTCAGTGGTGGTGCCGCCGATGTCAATCACCAGGGCGTTATCGGTTTCAGAAAAAAAACGGCCTCCGATGGTGCTGGCCGCCGGCCCGGACAGGACGGTTTCCACCGGCTTGCTGATGGCTTCGGTCTGGGGCATCAAAGAGCCATTACCCTTAACGACCATCAACGGCGCCGTCACCCGCCTTGATTTTAAGGCTTGCTGCACCGCCGCCGTGAATTCGTGCATAACCGCCACCAGCGAGGCGTTGAGGCAGGCGGTGGAAGCCCGTTTGATGGAGTCAAGCCGGGTGGACAACTGATGCCCCAGCACCACCGGCAGCTCCGAAATACGGGAAACAGCCTCCAGCACGGCCTGTTCGTGAGTGGAATTGAGCGGACTGAAATAGCTGGAAACCGCCAGGGCTTCCACCTCATTCCGGTTATCAGTGACCCATTTTTCAATCCCGGCCAGATCCAGGGGAGCCTGTTCCTCACCCTGCGAAGTGTGACCACCTTTGAAATAGGCCACGATATCGGTACCGAAGTCGTCATCCAGCTTATACTGAGAAATCAGGTCCGGATCATAACCGATCAGCAGCAGGCCGGTCCGCCGGGTTTTCCCCTCGGCCACGGAATTGGTGGCCAGGGTGGAAGATATCCCGACCAGTTCCACCAGGGCGGGATCATCGATATCCAGCCGCCCGATCACCTCGGTTACCCCCCGGGCCAGGTCACCATAGGTGGTCAGAGTTTTGGCTGAAGACAGGACCGCCCGGGTCTTATAATCCAGCAGCACCCCGTCGGTAAAGGTACCGCCGGTATCGATCCCCAGCAGATAACGGCTTGTGGCTTTGTCTTTGGCTGACATTGTTCCAAGTAAAAATCGAACCACCAACAGCCGCTGATGATTCGATTTTTATGGTGTGGTAGTTGTTTATGATGGCCTGGTTGAAAGTTCCCGCCGGAAAAGCGGCCGGAACCGTCGCGCCGCCTTATTTCATGCGGTTGGTCGACCGGGCGAAGTAGGCTTCGCCTTCTTCCAGAACCGTGTCAATATCTTTCCGGACATCAGCCGGCACCTTGGATATCGGTCCTTCGTAATTATCGATGATATCCCTGGTTTTGGCCTGGATCCTGTCTTTCATGGTCAACCGGCCCTTGGCGTCCCAGTCCTCGTAACTGTCGCGATCCATCAGGGTCGGCCGCCAGTGATCCCGGAACCATTTCATGGTGTGATCCTCGTACAGGTAATGACCGCCGGGGCCGACATTGTTGATGACATCCACGGCCAGGGTCTCTTCATTGACCGTGACGCCCTTCTGGATCGTCCGGGCCATGCCCAGAATCTCATCGCACAATACCGTCTGAAAGATATCACCGGTGATACCTGATTCGGTATAACCGTTGTCATGGACGAACTCCGCTCCGCTCAACATGGCGGCATTAATGGAAAAAGCCGCTTCAATGGCGGACTGCGTGTCCATGGCCTTGGTGTCGGTACATCCCGAAGTAGAGAACATGGGCAGCCCGCAATAGTGAGCCATCTCCGTCATGGCGGCGCTGAGGATACTCAACTCCGGCGCGCCATAGGAGTAAACGGAACGACGCATGTCCAGAATGGACTGCACCCCGCCCACGATAACGCAGGTACCGGGATTGATCAATTGCGACACGACCACCCCGACCATGGCTTCAGACAAGCCCACGATGATCTGACCGGCATGTGAAGCCGGCACGGTGGCGCCGCCGATGGAACAGGGGGTATAAACATGCGGAATCCTGTTTTCGGCGCAATAGATGTTTTTATCCATGGCGTGAAAATCACTGGTCAGCGGCGAAATGGGCTCACTGTAATGGACATAATTAGGCCGCTTTTTAAAAGCTTCTTCCCCGCCGGCCATGATGATGCCGATCTGGTGCTGATAGGCGCAGGCCTGGCGGTTAAAGGCCCAGTTCATAATGGGCGTGGTCGTGTTTAATATCATATCGGCGAATTCATAGACCGACTCCATGCCCACGGTGACGTCGCTGATTGATCCCAGGGACTGCACATACCCGATATTGGGCAGGGCGTCACAGACCCGGGCCACCAGGGAAGCGTCTTTTCTGATGTAGGGCCGACGTTCCAGAGTGTCGGTATCGGTAAAATTGGGCGGGGTCGGACCGGGGCCGAAATGGCTCCTGCCCCGCTCGATCCAGACTTTTTTGCTTTCATCACCGTCCCAGGCGGACACCTCGGTAAACGGCGGCGCTGATGCCAGAGCGTCGGTTACCAGGTTCTGGGGAATCCAGACGCGCCGGCCTTCTACCTTGGCGCCATACTCTTTTAACAGGTCCCGGGCGTATTCATGATGCACATCAACTCCGGTAGTCATCAGGGTCCGGATGACACCATGATAGATGGCCTCTTTCTGATCCTCGGAAAGCATGGAAAACTGAGGCGTCAGATTGATTGTTAAGTTGGTTTGGGTACTGCCCATAGCTAACTCCTTATTTCTTCAGCCTTGTACTGCCGGCCTTGGGTTATGTCGGTGGTATCTTGACGATTCCGGCGGTCATCAGGCATGCCGCTTTTCCGCCGCGTCAATAATCTCCTTTAATTCAGCATGCAGTTTTTCGTCCAACGGTTCCGGCTCATAATTCTTGATAATATCTTCGGTCTTTTCGTTGAGACGATCGTTAAACGACTTGCTGCCTTCGTCGACCCAGGTGTCATAATCCGCCCGGTCCTGCAGCTGCGGCCGGAACCACTCGCTCCAGTGTTCAAAGGTATGATCATGGGTGACGAATTCCCCGGCCGGGCCGACTTGATCGATGGCTTCCAGGCCCAGGTGTGATTCATCCGTGCAGACGCCTTTGCCGAACTGGCGCACCATGCCCATGATCTCTTCGCACATGACCAGAGATTCCAGGGAGGCGTTAACGCCGCTGTCAATGTAACCGACGTCGTGGATCAGGCTGGCCCCGGACAGGTAAGAATAAAACAGGCTGGTAGTAGCTTCCACCGCCGCCTGCTCGTCAACCACCTTGGAATCGGTGCAGCCGCCGGTGGAGAACATCAGCAGCCCCAGCCATTTGGAAATGTCGGTATTGGCCGCGGAGGCCAGGGAAAGCTCCGGCGCCCCGTAGCAATAAGTAGTGGTCATCATATCCATGACCGTGGTGACACCGCCCATGATGAGGGGCATACCCGGTTTTTTAAGGTAGCACAGGACCGTGGCCAGCAGGGTTTCCGCGAGGGACTGCACCAGCATACCGGCGATGGTGGCCGGCGCCGTGGCGCCTGAACTGGGACAGGGGGTATACATGGCCGGGATGCCCTTTTCCGCGGCAAAGAGCAGTTTCTCCACGGCGGTCCGATCATTTTTCAACGGCGAGATGGGCTCGATATAGGCCACGAAAAGCGGGTTAAGACGAAACTCTTCCTCGCCGCCCTGAACCAGGCAGGACATTTTCCAGAGATCTTCCAGGCCTTCGCCATCCACGCTGGTAACCACATAGGGCTTGGTACATCCCTCCAGCATGGCCATGAACTGATGACGATCATAAGTCAGCGGGTTGGTGGCGTCGCTGACAATACCGTGGGACATGAAAAAATCGTAATTGGACAGGCTGTCCACGATTTTACCGGCCTGGCAAACGTCGGCGTAAGTAGTCCGACGACGCGCTCCGGTTTCACGGTCATAGGTAAAGGGCAGGTCGGATCCGGTACCAAAGGCGGCCGAATTTTTCTGCAGCTTCAGCGACCGCTGGCCATTCCTGCCTCTTAAGGTTATTTTGCTGGGATATACCTGAAGAGCCTGTTCCACCAGGGAGGTAGGCACCTTGACGTTATTACCCCGCACCACCGCGTCGCTGTTTTTAAACAATTCCAGCGCCTCGTCCTGGTAGAAATCGGAACCGGTCGTTTCCAGGACATCCAGGGCGGCAAAATATATCTGCTCTATCTGATCATCCGAAAGAACCCGGAACTGCGGAGTCAGGTTAACGGATTGATTCTGTTTCGGTGTCATATGCACCGCTTGGTACATGCTCATAAAATACCTCTCTTGCTTGCTATGTCAATCCCCGCCGCCAACGGCCGCGGCGAATAAAAATCATACCGTCCGGCTGAAAAAAAGCGCGGCCGGTTAGCCCAGAACCGCCTTGGCCTTGTCAACCGAACTGGCGGCGTTGGCGGCATAGGCGTCGGCCCCGATTTCTTCGGCGAACTCCGCCGTAACCGGCGCGCCGCCGACCAGAATCTTGACATTATCACGGAGACCGGCTTCCTTGAGGGCGTTAACGGTTTCGCCCATTTTCGGCATGGTCGTGGTCAGCAGAGCCGACATACCCAGCAGCTCCGGGTTATGCTCTTTGACGGCATCGACAAAAACCTGTGGTTTCAAATCAATTCCCAGGTTGACGACTTTAAAACCGGCCCCTTCGAACATCATGCCGACCAGGTTTTTACCGATATCATGCAGGTCGCCTTCCACCGTCCCCAGCACCAGGGTGCCGGCTCCCTTGGCATCGGAATCCGCCAGCAAGGGCCGCAGGATTTCCATGCCGGCGTGCATGGCCTTGGCGGACCGCAGCACTTCCGGAATAAACATTTCACCGGATTTGAAACGCCGGCCAACCACATCCATCCCGGCCAGCAGGCCTTTCTCCACGGTTTCCTGAGCGTCGGCACCACCGTCCACTGCTTCCTGAACCTGTTTGGATACCTCGTCAATCTTACCCGCGATTAAATTTTCCGCGATTTTTCCTAAATCTGCCATAATTGAAACTCCTTTTGTTTTTTGATCCTAATATTACGGTTAAATTTCAGCTGGTCCGCGAATCTCGCCCTCCAGCCATCATACTTCCGGTGGTCGAAAAGCGACCTGCGTTACCGATACTACCAGTTCCTGACGCTCCAGTTCTTCAATAACACTTTCCGGTACCGCCTCTTCAGTTCTGACAGCGATCAGATTCCGGGCGCCGGGATCCTCTTCCTGACCGATCATCAGCCGGATGATGTTAATCCCCCGGTCACCGAAGACTGATCCGATATTTCCGATATCACCGGGTTTGTTGGCGCTTAGAATCAACAGAAAATGGTCATAGGGACTCATGTCCATGCGAAATTCATTGATGCGCACTATCCGGGGATATATTTTGCCCAGCAGGGTACCGCCCACCACCTGGATTTCCTCAGTGGTAGAGACCTTAACGGTCATTAAATTCCGGTAATCAAAGGGCTCCGGGCTGGATGTTTCCGAAACCTTGATGCCCATGTCCTGGGCAATGGCCGGAGCGTTGACGGCGTTGACGGCGTCGGCGATGAGCGTATCCAGCAGGCCGTTCAGCAGGGCCGTGGAAACAGGATCCAGGTCCAGGCCGTGATAGTCACCATTATACTCGATGGTAATCTCTTTGAGCTTGCCCTTGATGAGCTGGGCCTGGAGACGCCCTATCCTGGCCGCCAGTTCCAGATAGGGTTTGAGCTTCTGTAATTTTTCGCCGGTCACCGAAGGGGCGTTGACGGCATTGATGATGGTGCCCTCTTTTAAATAAGCGATGATCTGTCTGGCCACGTCAACCGCCACGTTGGTCTGGGCCTCCTTGGTGGAGGCTCCCAGGTGAGGCGTGCAGATGAAATTGTCAAATTTAAACAGGGGAGAGTCGCCGGGTGGTTCGTTGGCGAAAACATCCAGAGCAGCGCCGCCGACTTTTCCGGAAGACAAGGCTTCAGCCAGATCATCCTCGTCGACAATGCCGCCCCGGGCGCAATTGATAATCATGACCCCGTCCTTCATCTTGGCAAAAGCCTCTTTGTTCAACATACCGGTGGTCTTTTTTATCTTGGGAACGTGCACGGTGATGTAATCAGACCGCGCGTACAAATCATCCATGGTGGTCACGCTCTCAAAACCGGCCTTTTCAATCCGCTCCGGATTCACGTTGGGATCGTAGATGATAATATTCATCTGCAGACCCCGGGCCCGGGAAGCCACAATGGAGCCTATTTTCCCGAACCCGAGCAAACCCAGGGTTTTGCCCTTGAGTTCCCGGCCCTGAAGCTTTTTCTTGTCCCAGCGGCCTTCCCGGAGGGAAGCCGTCCCCTGGGGGATATTCCGGGACAACGACATCATCATGGCAATGGCATGTTCGGCCGTGGTGACGGTATTGCCGGTGGGGGTATTCATTACGACGATGCCTTTCTGGGTCGCCGCCTGAATATCCACGTTGTCCAATCCGATGCCGGCCCGCCCGATAACTTTCAGGTTGGTGGCGGCTTCAATCAGATCGGCCGTCACCTTGGTGGCACTCCGGATGACCAGGGCCTCATAATTCTCTATCTCTTCTATCAGCTCCTGGGGGGACAGATCCGTGTTTACCTCCACCTCCAGACCCGGTTCTTTTTCAAGAATTTCAATGCCGGCTTCACCCAGCTTGTCACTGACTAATACTTTCATTTTTTCCTCTCTGTTTCAGACCTTGCGAAAATGCATCACAGCCCAGTGCAGATAACTGTTCCGGCCGCCCTCCACCCATCGTTTCAGACCGGTCAGCATCCTGTCGATATACTCCCGGCTGACAATGCCCAGAATTTCATCATAACGACTTTCCAGTTCCCGGCGGACCCGGTCGTAATGCAAAGGCAGATGCGGGGCCAGATCGATCACGTTGATCTCTTTGAGGTTATTGCGAGCGGTCAGCTCCCGGTACAGCTTGACTGAACCCAGGTGATCCAGATTGATTCTTTCCAGGATAGGGTCAATAACCCCTTCCGGGCAACAATCTGACTGCATGGGATCGGTAAACACGAAATCACCGCCGGGTTTCAATACCCTGGTTACTTCACTGATGACCCGGTCTTTTTCACCGCTGTGCAGAATGGCGTCTTCAGACCAGACCACGTCAAAGGAGGCATCTTCATAAGGCAGGTTTTCAAAATTACCGTCAGACACATCGATCAGGTGATCCAGATTCTGCTCTTTGCTCATCTGACGGTTACGTTCATTCTCTTTTTCGCTCAAATTCAGGCAGGATACTTTACAACCATAGGTGGCCGCCATATACCTGGCGGTACCGCCGAAGCCGGCGCCGATATCCAGGGCCTTGATGGAATCATCCAGGTTCAGCTGCGCGGCGATCTTCTTGACCGCCCGCCGGCTGGCATCAAAAATAGGCTCATCCGGGTACTCGTAAATGCCCAGGTGGAGATCTTCCCCGCCCCAGATACGATAATAAAACTCATCAGCATCCTGACTGTCATAATATTCCTTGGCCTGCTTAACAACATCTGAGTATTGATCGTTCATAATTAAATTCCTTTCATAAAATCAAAAGTGTTACGTCCGGTCGGGTTCCTTGGAACTCATGACCAGGCCGGTCAGCACTTTAGGATAATAAAACGTGGTTTTCCTCGGCATGATCTCACCTTCGGCCGCGACCGACTGCATCTGATCGTTGCGAGTAGCGTTGAGCAGAAAAGAGACCGAATACTCTCCGGAAAGGACGGCTTCCACTGCTTCTTCATCGTCACTGCTGTAGTCGATCACTTTTTCCTCGTCCAGTTGAGCCTGGGTATAACCGAGAATCCTGATTAAAATCATCTGGGTTAAAATGGTCACGTCAAGCCTTCTCAAAGTGGGGGGAACAGCATCGCCTAACACCTCCTCAATGGCATCGGCCCGGGGGGTCAACAAATAAAAGGCGGACTGCCCGTTTATGGCCAGGCCGATAGTATTTTCAGAAGACCCCGCCCGAAGCTCGGACATGAACTCCGCCTGGGCCTCCTTACGGTTGCCGCTTTCAAACGGGATCTGTTTAATATCAAAAAATTTTCCCGCCCGATCCACCAGACCCGTCAGCACTTCCCGGGATACGTCGGGCAGCAGACGGTGGGTCGGCAGAATGATCAGTCCGGGATCAGTGGTCGAGGTCAGGTACATCATAATGAAATTAGCCGGATGGTTTTCGTCGTAATCCGGATCATTTTCAGCCACCCATTTTTTGTAATTAAGGGCGGTCTCATACCGGTGATGACCGTCAGCGATATACAAACGTTTTTCCCGCATGGCAGCCGCCACCTTTTCAATCACGGCGCTGTCGTTAATTACCCACAAGCGGTGGCGCTCGCCGGCATCATCAACCAGATCGTTCTCCGGAGAGGTATCCTGAACTGCCTCTCTGACCATATTGAGAACTTCGTTGCTGGGATCATTATAAAGTGAGAAAATCTGGCAATAATTGGCGCGGGTGGTCTTTATAAGATTCAGACGATCTGTCTTGACCTTGGAGGAGGTCCGCTCATGCGGCAGAACAACCTTGTTTTCAAAAGGCTCCAGCCCGACGTAGGCCATAATGCCGTAACGGGTATAGGTCCGGCCCCGGACAGCAAAATCGACTGCCGTCAGATAAATGGACGGTAAAACATCCGGCGCCAGGGTACCTTCCTCCCTCCAGGCTTTAAATCGTTCCGCCGAGGCATTGTAAAAGGACTGACTGTCGCCGTCGTTCTCCCCGGGTTCGCCCAGAATAAGCCGCACCACGTTGCGGGGATGACGATCACACAATTCCGCCTGCTGTGATTCGGAAATCACATCATAGGGAGGTGCTACCACCTTCGACAAATCATCGATTTCAGATTTATTATAACGAATTCCCTTAAAGGGTCTTACTGTTGCCATTGAATCCCGCCTTATTTACCTGAAAGTGTTATAATTAAAACCACTTATTAATCAAATACGGTCTCTTATAACTTTGTTCGAATTTTTTAAAGCAAAAAAAGAGTAATCAAGTTTTCCTAATATTTGCTTATCACTACTGTTGAAGCCTTTATAGCCAGATTTTCACTTTGTTTAACCGCTTATAAAAAAGTTAATATATCAGGATTGGTTTGCTATTTCAAGGGGTATTTTAATTTTATTTTTTTATATTTAAAATCAGACAGATACAACTAATTTCACCAATATTTTTGCCATTTTTTTTTATTTTTTTGAAATTTTTTTTTATACATCAAAATATCCATTATCATCATATCAAATCACCCCTCATGCACCGATCAACACTTTTCTTCCCGGTCTTTTATGTTTTGACAGCCGCTTCTTTCGATACTATACTGACATTTAAAAATAAACCCGGGTTAAGCGGATATTAAACTTTTTACGAAGCCGTCATATTTAATCTCTCATTTGCGGCCGTTTCCGGGCGCGCGGCGGGAGGCTGCAATCAAAATAATAAAGACAATAGCGGAAATGAAACAGGAGGCCGAAGGAATCCGCCAGGCCCAAGGCAGCCTTGTCCTTATACCTACCATGGGCTTCCTTCACGAAGGACACTTGTCTCTTATCCGGGAAGGGAAAAAATACGGCGATTACATTATCCTCAGCATATTCGTCAACCCCACCCAGTTCGGACCGGATGAGGATTACGAAACTTATCCCCAGGATTTCGACCGGGACGTGGCCGCCGCTGAGCGGGAAGGTGTGACCGCGGTATTCGCGCCCGAAGCAAAGGAATTGTACCGCAACGGTTTTGAAACTTATGTCAACCTGGAAAAGTTGCCGCGTCACCTGTGTGGTCTTTCCCGACCGACCCATTTCCAGGGTGTGGCTACCATCGTGGTCAAGCTGTTCAATATCATCAGACCGCGGGTAGCCGTTTTCGGCTCCAAGGACTACCAGCAGCTTGCCATTATCCGGCGTCTGACAGAAGATCTCAACCTGGATATTCAAATCGTGGGCGCCCCCATTGTCAGGGAAGAGGACGGCGTCGCCATGAGCTCCAGGAACGCCTACCTGACGGAAAAACAGCGAGCTTCCGCCCCGGTTCTTCATGAATCTCTGCTGGCAGCGCGGCAAATGGTAAGAGAAGGTGAAACCAGGGCCGGTGTCATCATTGAAAAAACAGCCGCGCGCATCCGCTCATATCCGGAAACTGCCATCGACTACATTTCCATCTGCCATCCCGACACGCTGGATGATGTGGAGATTATCACCGGGCCGGTTGTCATGGCCCTGGCCGTTCAGGTGGGCCCGCGATGCAGACTGATCGACAACATGACATTAGCCCCGGCACCGGAAAATAACCAGCTATTATCATAATCCGGGCGGAAAATTATGTAAAAGCGGCCCCGGTACTCCCCCCAAAACCGTTTATGGGGCCCGATTTAAAAAAATCAGGAAGCGGAAATGTCCTCACTCCAGCCGCTCTCCTCATCTGGTGAGGCATCGGGCGTTTCGGCCGGGGCATCAGCGGGGGTTTCGCCCTGTAATTCGGCGGGTGGTTCAGCGGGCTGTCCCACGGCCGCGTCCCGTTCCCGGTTCCAGCGGACCCAGTCATTTAAATCCTCTTCATATGAAAACCGAAACGGTTTTTCAGCCGTACCGTCGGAATTAATGACCAGCTGCTGCATGGCGCTGACGATATAAACCCACTCTTCCATGGAAACCGGGTGCGGCCCGGGAACGGCATGGGGACCGCTGACCGGGTGTGGCCGGAATAATCCTGTTATCGCGCCGTCGCCCTCCTCAGCCGTCTTTTCGGAAGCGCTTTTGACTTCCAGCGCCCCTTCGTACACCTTAACCACCGCCGACTGGTCCGGGTTGACCTTCAGGCGATACTTGGTGCCGCGAATACCGGCCACAGAAGTTTTGGTGGAAACATCAAAACGCTCTTTTTTAGAAAAAAGCCTGGACACGGTCGCCCAGATATTACCCATCACCATATTGACGTCGATATCCCGTTTACCGGCTTTTTTATCAGCGGAAAGACCGGTCAGCTCGAACACGGCCCCGGCGTCAAAGCGGATATAACTTTCGTCCGGAAGACGCAGCTCAATCCTTGACTTGTCCGCCACCTTTACCCGACTACCTTCAGCGACGGTGTCTGCCAGCGACAGTGACCGGACAACTTTCATATCCCGGTCAACCAGATGAGCGTTACCATCAAGAAGAGTAATTTCCGCCTGGCCGGAGCCGACTTCAACCCCGATCGTCCGGGCCTCAACCGGACCGACCAGGCCGGCTGCCAGAACTGTCGCCCATATCACCCCCCAAGAAAAAAACAGCTGTTTCAATGATGGATTGTTTTTCATCATAAATTTCCGTCAGGGCTCCTCAAACATATTTTTTTATGAAAGGAAACTGGTTTGACCTGAAAAAAGCGGCTGGGTAAATTTTAAATTTTCAAGCGCTTGGTTCAGATACTGGTTATATACCGGGTTAATATTGATGGCTTCGTAAAAGGTCGAGATTTACCATACTTCGTCACCCCGGCGGAGGCCGGGGTCCAGTAAAATCAAATAGTTCTGGATAGCGCTGCCGCTTCACTGCGTGCCCGGCCTTCGCCGGAATGACAAGGTAGGGACTTTTTACGAAGCCATCAATATTTATCCAGCAGAATTTTCATTTTCCGGATGGACAAAAGAGCGTCCGCTCCGGTGACCGGCTGTTGAGGCCTGAAAGCACCGGTGGCCGTATCAGCGGTTTCCATGATGTTGCGGTTAACGGCAACCATGGCCGCGTTAAAATAAAAAGCGTCGTTGCGCAAATCCGGGAAAGGCGAGGTACTGCCGATAAACCTGGTGGCCAGAGAATCGTCGCCGGTAATTTTGATCAGAATATCCTCGATCATCATAGCGAATTCCGCCCGGGTGATCTTTTTTTCCGGCTTAAAAGTATGGTCCGGGTAAGGCTGCAGCCCCTTGATCTGATACTTAAGCACGGCTTCAATGTCAGCTTTCAAAACATGGTCTTCAATGTCCGTGGCCGCTTCTGCTTCGACATATTCACCCGTTTTAAAAGTTTTCTCCGGGCTTTTAAAAGAGGTATCGAACTCCTGAGGAGTTCTGTTTTTAAACAATTCATCGATACGAAGCTCTTCGATAAACAGGGCCGCCACATCGGCCCGGGTGATGGAATCCAGCAGGGCGATTTTTTGGCCGACCTTGGTGCCGGGCATGGCTCGTTCAATCTTCTGGATGACAGCGTATTCCTGGTCAGCTTCTCCGACAAAATCCTTATCCAGGTTGAGTACCTTCCGAAACTGCCCGGCGGCGGCGCTGAAACGATAGTCTTTTTTATAGGCCATGCCCATATAATAATAAATTTCAGACTCTTCCGGAGAGACTTCCACCGCTTTATGATAGTATTTTTCAGCCCGCTCCAGCCATTTTTTATCCACCTCTTCACCACCGGCCGTGTATAACCGAATATATCCGATCCAGGCCCCGGTCTGCTGGCTGTCGGTATCAGCGTATTTATCAGCCTTTTTCAAGGCTTCCAGCCCCTCGTCAAAAAGACCTTTTCGGGCCTGGACAATGCCGATACCGGTATAAGCGGGAGAAAATTCGGGGTCCAGCTCCCGGGCCCGGGTAAACTCGGCCAGGGCCTCATCCAACCGATCCATCTTCAGAAATTTATTGCCGGTAGAAACATGATGTTCAGGGGTATCCAGCTGCGCTTTCGGCTTGAGCGCCTGGGGGCCGCAGGAAAACACCAACAGCAGGCTGAGGCCGGCTAGCAGGCTGATTGTATTTTTTACCGTCATTATTCTACCTCCCACTTATATGCAGTTTTATCATCATTCTCCCGAATTGATAAGGGGCTAATCCACCACTATCATGACCCGGCATTTCTTTAAAAAGGACAGGTTTTCCGAAGCGTTCCGGATTTTGGAGGCATCGTCGTTGCTGATAACAACATCGCATTTGCCCGGACCGGAAGTTTTCAGACCCTTGACAATAAGGGGATTGTCAGTAACCCGGCTGTTTGACCGGGCTGCCGCCACCTGCTTGGCATAACCGCTCATACCCTGCTCAATGGCGTACTCCCGGCTGACAAAAGCCGATCCGTAAACTTCCTTGCCGTCTTCATCAAGAATTTTCGGGGCCATGGCGGGCTTGGCGTTCAATCCCCCGGCATCGACCACCAACCCGGTATAAACGGCATCGTCAGATTCGTCAGGCTGCTGCGTCCAGTCATCAGGCATGGGACGGGAGGACGACTTTTCTCCGGTGTCCGGGGGAAGAACCACCTGGGCCAGATCCCCGGTAAGGCTCATCCGCAGAGTTACCTCGACGGTGCCGTCGGACATATATTCGGTATTAGCCAGCTGCGCCCCCTTGACCAGACCTTCCACCCGGGTCATGATAACGTCATTTTCAACCGCGTAATTTTTCACCAGAGTGGTGCTGTTTACCCTGACGCCCTGGGTCACTTCGAGCAGGTTGCGATAGGCATCGAGCTTGGCCGCCCGCAACGCCATGGGGCGCGCCTGGGGTTTGCCCAGATATTGTTCCGGAGGAGCTCCAATGCCGGTGGCCTGGACAACCCCGGTGGACCAGTTGACCTGGCCGTTCTGCATGTTTTCAACCACACCCTGCCAGTCCTCACCACAAACCCAGACCGGTGTCGCCAGCAGCACCAGAAGCAAACCCGCCATTAAACTCTTTGTTCTCATAACCTGTCTCCTTGATTTATTGTTCTGAAATAAATTTATATCATAATTAATTCGATAATGGCAGACAATATCAATTTGTCATCAAATCGCAGCACGCCCCTTTTTCAGGAGCCCACCCGGTTAATTGGAGTTCCGCCGGTTGAGCGAAGCTAAATTGATGCCGCTGTAATAATGTCGCAGGATATCCCGATAATCATGGCCTTTCAGAGCCATTTCCCGGGCGCCCCACTGACTCATCCCGACTCCGTGACCATAGCCGGTTCCCTCAAAAAGGATGCCCCTTTTTTGAAAATTCGTTTTAAAACAGGTGCTCTTTAATTTGGTACCGCCGATGGCCAGCCGAAAATTATTGGCCGCGATTTTCTTCTTACCGTTATTCGAAGAAACGATAACTTCCCGAACCCGGCCGGAAGAAGTGGTTTCCCCCAACCGCATGTTTTTCAGATCAGTCGCGACCAGGCCATATTCCCGCAATTGTTTATCCGCTTCCTGGTAGGGCAGGTAATAACGCCACTGGCTGCCGGGCGTCCCCAGGCTGTACTTGTCCGGCCGGGCTTTTAAATAGGGCACCCGGGCTCCCCAGACATTCTCCGGGCACTCCGTGTATCCACCGCTGTTGGCGTGATAATAGGCCACGATCAAATGACCGCCAAAGGTCAGTATCTGACCGCGGGTGGCGTCAACCGCCCGGCTGGAGTCGGCCTTTTCCGCGTCCAGGCCGCCATAAACCTGCGAATCCGTAGTCGATTTCACGTCATACCGGCGATCTTTACTTTTCTGCTTGACATACAGGGCATAGGTACGGGCAGCCACGGCCTGGGCCATGAGTGCCGGCCGGGGCCAGCTCCATGGCATCTCCCGGGGCACCACCCCGTACAGATACTGCTCAATATCGACATGATTTACCACGCAAAGCTTCCGGCCAGGCGTAACCCACAGACTGAAAAAACCACGGTAGCGGTTGTCGTTGACGGCCACCCCCAGATCCAGGGATCTTAACAAAAAAGGGCCGGAGCTATTAACCGGACGGCCATTGACGACCAAACCCTCTTCATCCGCCGTCAGCACCAGGCGATTGGCCGTCTCTTCCCCGGGCTGAATCCTGTCTGACGAGGTCCGGTCCACCAGACAGACCGGAGCCGACGCGGCAACAGTTACCTTGTTCCGGTTCTCGATGATCAGCACCCGGATAAGCGTGTCAACCGCGGTCCAGTCCGGCTTTTCCGTGCGACGGGAAGAAGCGGAGGCCGACACCAGGTTCCGCGCGCTCTCCGCCCAGGTCTTGGCGGCGGCGATATGCCGGGCCTCCGGATACAGGGCCGGGTACTGAACAAATGTTTCATAAGCTTTTTCATACTGACGATCCTGATAAAGAGCCATGCCCTTATGGTACATGGCGTCTCCGGCATAGGGGGTGGAGGGATAACGGCTCATTATGAAATCAAAATATCTCAGGGCGGTGTCGGGCTGATCCAGATAACGGTGATAGGTCGACCCCAGCATAAGCATGGCCCGGGCCTTTTCCCGCTCACTGTCGGAATTGTCGGCTACGGACTGGTATAGACCGATGGCCTCGAGGAATTTCCCCGAGGCCAGAAATTCAGCGGCTTTATTAAAAAAAAATTCGTTGTCGGCCTTGGCGCCGTCAATAGCCGCGCCCAGGAAAAAAACCGTGGTCAGCAATAAAAGCCCATAAACCGAGCATGTCAGGCCGGGTCGTTTCATAAATTAACGCGTATCCCGGATAAAACCGGATTGATGTTATTTGGTGTCCAGGCGGAAAGATCCATCCCAGCCGTCGTCCGGAGGCGCCTCCATAAATCTTCGACAGCGGTCCAGCATGGTCAGGCCGGGACCGTCTTCCGGAACCAGCGCCAGCGCCTCTTCAAAATCCGCCATCGCCCGCGTCCACTCCTGGCGACGATAAGCTGCCAGCCCCCGGGCGTATAAATTTACCAGCCGCGACTGAACCTCCGTTAACTGGCCGGCCCGTCCCAGCAGCTCGTAAATTTTTACCGGCTCCGCCCTGCCCACCACCTTGACGGCGTCCAGTTCCCTGACGGCGATGGCCGCCTGAGCCGCCCGGCAGGTGGTTTCACCAATCATGGTGTAAGTGCCGTACATCTTGTTGACCCCTTCCAGCCGGGCGGCGGTATTGACGGTATCTCCCATCATGGTATAGTCCATGCGGTTGCGGGAACCCATATTGCCCACTACCGCCGGGCCGGAGAATAAACCGATACGGACTTTCAGCTCCGGTTTGCCTTCCCGGCGCCACTTTTCACGCAGCGATATCATTCTCTTTTGAATATCGATGCAGGCCAGACAGGCGGCTTCGGCATGATTAGCCAGATCGTTGGGAGCTCCGAAAAAAGCAATGGCCGCGTCACCTTCAAACTTATCCACCCCGCCCTGGTGTTTTAAAATTATATCGGTGATCTCGGTAAGAAAATCATTCAGCAGATCCACCAGTTCCTCCGGGGCCAATTTTTCGGAGATACTCGTAAATCCCTGAACATCAGAGAAAAAGGCGGTTATCTCACGACGTTCTCCGCCCAACACCAGCTTATGCGGTGATTCAATCAACTGCTGCACCACCTCCGGAGCCAGGTATTTGGAGAAAGCCTCCCGGATAAACTTCTTCTGGCCCGCTTCGGAAAAATACTTGTAGGAAGTGGTAGCCAGGTACACCAACACCAGCACGCACAGGGGATAAACCAGGTTCAGAATCCAGCCGGTCTGCGAAAAAAAGAACTGCCCCAGCCAGACATATCCGGCGAACATGGCCATGGCCACCACTCCGCCCAGCAGCGGGCCTGATCGCGCCAGCACCACCGCCAGCAGAAAACCGCCGAAAAACAAAATCAGCAGATCCAGCATGGAGGCCCAGACCGGCCGGTATAAATAATCGCGGGACAAAATGCTGTCGATGACGTTAGTATGGACTTCCGGACCAGGGAAGACCTTGGCCATGGGGGTAACGCATTCATCATGGATACCAATGGCAGTGGCCCCGACCACGACAATCTTGTCCCGGAGCAGATCTTCGGAAATATTATCACGCAGAATATCAGTGACGGAAATATGGGGGAAGGTCTTGGGCTCGCCCCGATAATTGATCATCATCTCGCCGCGGTCGTCAACAGGAATGGAACGGTCTCCCACCTGAACCCTTGCCACTCCGTTTTTTTCATTAATCAGGATGGAAAGAGGCTCATCCAGGTAGGCACTGACAGCCTTGAGCGACAAGGGCGCGTATAGGGACCCCTGGAAACGTATCGTCAGGGGCAGCCTTCGAACCACTCCGTCCGGGTCGGTCAGTTTGTTGAAATAACCCGCGTAAGGAGCAGTGTCGGCAATCTTTTGTATATTGGACTGGGGCGCGACGGCTTCCGGCAGGGGCGTCTTTCTGGCCGCCCCCGACGTAAAACGGGTAACATCGAAGCGGCCGCTCTCGATGTTGGCGGAATGGGCCTCGAGTTCTTCCGGGGTTATGTGGGCCGCGTCCTCGGGATTGATCTGAAAAAAATAACCCAGCACCACTTCCGCCGAGGACTTTTCAATGGCCTCGGCCAGAAGGCGATCGTTGTTTTTCTGATGTTTCAGTGATTCCAGGAAATCTATCAGCTCTCTGGTTCCGCTGCCGCTGGAAGCGGCCGCCGCCACTTCATCAAGAGCCTTTACAACCTCGGAACTTTCCGGCTCGAAAAAGCCCACGTCAAAAGCGATTACCCGGGCACCCTGTTCGGAAAGCGCCTTAACCAGATCGGCCATAATGGAACGGGGCCAGGTCCAGCGTCCTTCCGCCTTGAGGCTTTTCTCGTCTATGGCGGCCAGGACGACCTTATCGGTTATTGGCTGCTGCCCCCGCATCCTGAACCGCAGATCAATGGTTTTCAGCTCCACCGAATCAAGAAAGGGAATGGAAACGACATAGGCCAGGCAACCAACCAGAATAATCACCATGGAAAGGGCGATCGGACCCCGGAAAACGGTTTTTCTAAGGATTGGAATCATGCTGCCGCGTCAACCAAAGCCGCCATAATATTAATCCGGATTTATGACCGTATCCGGCCCCTGAAAATCCCGCAAATCTATCATTGCCATGGTAAACTTTATATTGTAAAAATCTGGGTAAGTCAATTCAAGTTTGACGACTTCAGCCCGGTTATTTCACGAGCCACCTTGAGCCCGCAGGATGAAATTTTGATAATATTCCCGTTGCGATCGTCCTTAACCTGGATTAACATACCCACATGAACAGTTTTACAGGCTATATCGGCCGAAGAACCATTGCTTATGTCGACCACCTGCTCAACCTGATTGCTTTTTCCCAGCGACTGATAGTTATTATGGTTAAAAATCCTTTGCGGGGAAGGGCGGTCACCCGCTGGGGCGTGGTGGAGCAGATATATTTTACGGCGGTGCAGGCCTTATTTATTATTATACCTGTGGCGTTGCTGGTTGGCTCCATGCTGCTTATCTGGTTTGCCGAATATTCCGCCCAGATTGATCTGACTAAAATCACTATCCTGCTGATCATTCGCGAAATCGGGCCGGTCCTGACCGCCATCGTGGTTATCCTGCGCTCAGCCACGGCAGTCACCGTAGAAATCGGCTACATGCAGGTCTTAAATGAAATTGACTCGCTGGAAATGGCCGGCCTGGACCCCTTGCGGCTGCTGGCCGTGCCCCGCTTCATCGGCATAACCACGGCCATTCTGTGCCTGTTTATTATTTTCGATCTGATTGCCATTCTGGGTGGCTATACCATTATTATGATGAGCACCACCATTCCCATGGAAAATTATCTGTCTGCCATGGCCAAGGCTCTAACCGCCTCGGATATTATTGTCGGCCTGGTCAAAGCGGTCTGTTTCGGATCGATCATCTCGGTGATAACTCTTTACCATGGTTTTCACGTTGATAAACGCATAACCCGCATACCGCAGGTCACTTCGGCCGCGGCCATGGAGTGTTTTTTTTATTGCCTGGTATTAAATATTTTTATATCCGCTCTGTTTTATTTATAACCGGACCTTTGCTGCAGCCAGCCGGAAACTTCCGCCACCGGCATCTTAAGATCGGTGAAACGGGTCAGCTTCCGGGCGGGGACATCATGACATGCCCATCATAAAATTGACCAACTATCTGCTGAGAAGCGAGACCGGCCTGTTGCCGGCGTTCAACCTGGCGGCATGGGAAAACGAATTCTGGATTGTGGAGTCGGAGCGGCCGGAAAAAGCAAATCTGTTTTTCCGGGCCCTGGCTACCCTGGTAGCCCCTTTGAGTGGAGAATATCGTTTTCGGGATCGGCGGCTCGATTTCAGCGACTATGACCATCTGCTGGAGTACAAAAAAAAGATCGGGTTTATTTCCCCGGACATCGCCCTGACCAGCAACCGGACCATCCGGGAAAATCTTCTTTTGATTCACTATTATGAAACCAACACCCTGGCTTTGCCCCTGACTTCGAAAATGGAAAAAATGAGTCTCCAGCTCGGCATTATTGACCAGCTTGATCAGCGGGTCACCGAAATCAGCCAGTGGGATTTACGGAGCGGCCTGATCATTCGGGAGCTGAACAAACCATGCAAATTACTGCTGATTGACCGGCCGGAAAGTATGGTTCCCCCGGACAAACAACCTGTTCTGATCCACCTCCTCCGAAATCAGGAGGAGTCGAACAAAGCTATCATCTGCCACAGCCGGGATAAAAAATATATTGACAATTTCTCGCCAACCGGAAAAATAAAGATCAGCCACGATGAAATAATCATAACCCCACAACGCTCTGAGGACCGGTAAAATGGAACTTGTCTACCGCCGAAGGGAAAAAATTGTCGGCGTCTTTGTTTTAGGCGTCATAATCCTGCTGTTTTCCATGGTGGTCCTGATCGGCCGTGGCAAAAACTGGTTTGAAGCCCATGTCGAGTATTACGCCATATTTGAGGAAAGCTATAACCTTCAGAGAAACTCCGCCGTCAAGCTGCAAAAAGCGGATGTCGGGCGGGTAAAAAAAATTGTCCCGACCGGCGACAAGGTCCGGGTGGACATAGCTGTTTTAAAAAGATTTCAGCCGCAAATCACCCGGGGTTCCCGGGTCACGGTCAAAAGTCCCACTATTATCGGTGACGAATACCTGTCCATTGAAATGGGAGATCCGGACGGCCAGGCCCTTCCGGAAGGAGCTCAGATAAAATCTCTGCCCAAAAAATCGATTACCGATATTCTGAATGAATTCGAAGTAGAGGAGACCGCCCGCAAGCTGGTGACCGCCGTTCAGAATATTTCCGAACTGACCGAAGCCCTGAAAGATCCCCAGGGGCCGTTGCAGAAAGGGCTGAAGGACCTGGAAACCACCCTGGCCAATGTTGCCGTGGCCTCAAACCGGGCTCCGGAAACCATGGAAAATGTCAACTCCAGCCTGGTTACCTACCATAAAATCGGCCAGGAAGTGCATTACAATATGGACGACATCAAAAAGCTGTTGAAATCCGTGGAAAAAAGCCTGCAACGCTTAAAAACCACCCTGGTCAATGTTGAAGATGCCAGTTATGACATTCCCCGGATTACTGATTCTACCCGGCAGGGTATTGACGAAATACGACTGACCCTGGACGAGACCGACCGGGTAGTCCAGTCGTTGCAAAAAAACTTTTTAATAAGGGGAAATCTGCCGCCGGAGCCGGAAATCAAAAAAATTGACGCCGGTTTAAGGCAATAAGCGGTCGACTTAACCCCCTCTTAACCTCGGCCTTAACACCCTGATATTTCACGAAAGGTTAAAGCCGGCAACTACAACCGTTCCCGGACTTCTTCCCAGAATTCGCCGACCCCCTCTTTCCAACCCTCCAGATAGGTTTTCACGAATTCATTAACGCAAACCGGATCACTGCCCACGGCATAATCCATGATATCATCGGCCGCGATCCTGTCAGCGAAATAATCGCCCAGAATCTTGTCCTGGGTGGGTTTATCATCCGGAATCCAGAGCAGGGCATACTGAAGATCATCATAATGGGCTATTTTGGCCCAGTGCAGGCCATCCTGCTTGCCCTGCTCAAAATAATCATTTTCCGATTCAGCCTTTTCCTGGCGCAACCGTTCGACAATAGCAGTCTGATCCAGCTCCTCCTGTATCCTCTCCTGAAAATCCTCTTTTTTCTGGATCACTGCCGAGACCGCTTTCTGAAACACACTGGAAAAATTGAAAGTCCCCTTCCATTTTGCCATGCGTTCGTAAAGATCCTCCGGAACACTGATGGTCATTTTGCGTGCCATGAGACACCTCCCTGGAACTTTCCGTGAGCTTACCATTCCAGCCGCCGGTGCTGTCTTCGCAGCCTGCAAAAACCCGGCGGTCAGGTTTGAGTTCTTTAGTATAAAGTAACCGCTCTTTCAGGAAGTGTCAAGCATTTGAGGGCGTATTTAATTTTACGACACCCTGTTATGCTTTACGACTTTACCAAAAGCAAGAAATCATCCCAGAACCAACTGCCGGTACTCATCAACAGTGGGTATCCTGCCCAGCACGGCGCAGATCGTAGCCAATTCGGCTGAGCCAAGATAGACAGCGGTATTGTCTCCCAGGCGATTGTCGAAATTCCTGGTAGAGGTTGACATGACCTTGGTATCGGGCGCTACCCGGGCCTGATTACCCATACACAGCGAACAACCGGGAATTTCCAGGCGAGCGCCCAGGCGAGCGAACAAATCCAGCTGCCCCCCGGCTGCCAGGGCCTCCCGGTTAAGTATGGTCGGCGGCGTCAGCCACAGGCGACTTCTCAATTTGTCGGCCCGTCCGAGGATCCGGGCGGCAGTAACAAAATGTTCCAGGCTGGTCATGCAGGAACCGATAAATACCTCGTCGATTGCCGTTCCGGCCACATCAGACAGAAGCCGGACATCATCGGGATCATTGGGACAGGCCAGCAGCGGTTCAGTCAGCTCGGCCAGATCAATTTCCAGAACCTCGGCATAGACCGCGTCTGCATCCGCCCGTTCCAGAACCGGCTCATCCAGCCACTGTTTAATCCGGTCAATACGGCGACGGATGGTGGCAGCGTCCTGGTAGCCTTTTTCCAGCAGCCGTTCCAACGCGGCTAGGTTATCGGCCAGGCCGGCTATAACCTGGTCTTTGTCCAGCCGGATGGTGGCGGCAGAGGCGGACCGTTCGGCTGAGGCGTTGGTCAACTCAAAAGCCTGGTCCACGGTCAGTTTTTCAGTGCCTTCTATTTCCAGGATACGGCCGGAAAAGGCGTTGACTTTATTCTCTTTGGCCACCGTCAGCAAGCCCTGCTGAATGGCCGCGTAAGGGATGAAATTGACCATGTCCCGGATAGTCAGGCCGGGCGCCAGATGTCCGGAAAAACGGACCAGCACTGATTCCGGCATGTCCAGCGGCATTTTGCCCATGGCCGCGCCAAAGGCGACCAGGCCCGAACCGGCCGGGAAGCTGAGACCGACCGGAAAGCGGGTGTGCGAGTCTCCCCCGGTGCCGACGGTGTCCGGCAGAATCATTCGATTAACCCAGGAGTGAATAACGCCATCGCCCGGCTTTAAGACCACCCCTCCCCGCGAACTGAAAAATTCGGTCAGATCATGGTGCATTTCTTTATCCCGGTCGGTGGGGTAAGCGGCCGTGTGACAAAAGGATTGCATGACCAGGTCGGCCCCGAACTTCAGGCAGGCCAGTTCGGTCAATTCATCCCGGGTCATGCTGCCGGTAGTGTCCTGGGACGCCACCGTCGTCAGCTCCGGCTCGCAATACTCGCCCGGGCTGACTCCCGCCCGGCCACAGGCGCGGCCGACAATTTTCTGGGCCAGGGAAAAACCGCCGGGGCGGAGCGTCGGTTGAACAGGGGCCTGGAAAACGCCGGAAGGATCCAGCCCCAGAAACCGGCGCACGTTATTAGTCAGGGTGCGGCCGGCGATCAGGGCGATACGGCCCCCGGCCCGGACTTCATCCAGTACCACCGGCGATTTCAGGGAAAAAGTCGCCACCCGGGTCTGGTTGGCGGCGTCCATGACGATCCCCTCGTATGGCAGCACTGAAATCACGTCACCGTTTTTAAGACCGGAGACATCGCACTCCACGGGCAAAGCCCCGGCGTCCTCCAGGGTATTGTAAAAAATCGGCGCGATCTTCCCCCCCAGCACCACCCCCCCGCGCCGCTTGTTGGGCACCCCGGGAATGTCCTGGCCGATATGCCAGATCAGGGAATTGGCGGCGGACTTGCGGGAAGAACCCGTGCCGACCACGTCGCCGACAAAGGCCAGGGGGTGGCCTCTTTCCTTTAGAGCGGCCATTTCTGACAAAGGATCCCGACAGCGGGGTTTGAGCATGGACAGGGCGTGCAAAGGTATATCAGAACGGGTACCGGCCTCACCGGCCGGAGAAAAATCATCAGTGGTGATTTCACCGTCCACCCGGAAAACGATCAGTGTTATGGACTGCGGTACCGGCGGCCTGTCCGTGAACCAGGTAGCCGCCTGCCAGGCTTCAACCACCCGGGCGGCATAATCGTTCGTTCGCGAGGCGTTAACCACCTCCTGGAAAGCTTCAAAAACAAAGATGCAGTCAGACAAAGCCTTTACGGCCGCCGGGGCCAGGTCGTCCTGCTTCAGAAAAGTGATCAGCCAGGGGATATTGTATCCACCCAGCATCTCGCCCAGCAGCGAAACGGCCTGGTCCGGAGCAAGCAACGGTGAGGTCAGCCGCTGCCGGGCCACCTCGCCCAGAAAATCCGCTTTGACCCGGGCGGCCGGAGCAACTCCCGGCGGTACCCGGTTTTTCAGCCAGTCAAACAGTACTTCCTTTTTTTCAGGGGGGGGATTTTCAAGCAGACGGCATAATTCAATGGTCTGGGCCGCTGAAAGGGGGCGGGGCGGAAGTCCCTGTTCCGCCCGCCCGGCTATCTCAGCCAAATAATTTTCAATCATGCTCTCCTCGTTTTTTTAATTATTAAACCGGTTATCAAACCGGTTATTAAACTTATGTTCACCTGAGGCGGTTGTTTTTAAAAAATTAATTCGATTTGGAATTATGACAAAATTAAATCCCGGCTACAAGATTTATATTGACAAAAACAATGGTCTTGCCTATTCTATCTATTTTATTATGGCTTTAATAAAGCTGTGGAAAGAACATTTTTCCGGGCCTGTCAGTCATTATTTATTATTCGATTTACCAGGGGAGACCATCTTCGGTACGGTGCGAAAAAATTTTGAGATCACCGCCGACGTTTGCGGAAAAAGCGCACAGGCATTGCATATATTGCCTTTTGATAGATAACCAAAGTAAAAACTGAAAAGGAGATTGTTAACAATGAGTCAATTAATTGCTCCGCATGGCGGAAAAGGATTAACTCCCTGCCTGCTGGAAGGCAGCGAGCTGGAAGCTGAAAAGAAAAAAGCGGAAGGCCTGAAAAAGATTGAATTAAGCCCCCGCTCCAAGGGCGACCTGATCATGCTCGGCAACGGCGGCTTCAGCCCGCTGACCGGTTTTATGACCAAAGCCGACTGGCAGAGTGTCTGCGACAGCTACCTGCTGGCCGACGGCACCTTCTGGCCGGTCCCGGTCTGCCTGGATGCCTCCCGGGAAGACGCCGACGCCATCAAGGAAGGCGATGAGGTCGCTCTGTACGATCCCAAAAAGGATGAAATCCTGGCCACCATGAAGGTCACTGAAAAGTACGAGATGACCAAAGAAAACAAAGAATACGAATGTGAAAAAGTCTTCATGGGCGAAGGCACTCCCACTCCGGAAGAATTCTGGAAAATAGCCATAGACGATCATCCCGGCGTCCAGATGGTCATGAATCAGAAAGAGGTCAACCTGGCCGGTCCTGTTAAGGTTCTGTCTGAAAGTGATTATCCCGAACGTTATCCCGATATTTATCACCGCCCGGCCGACGCCCGGAAAATTTTCGAAGAAAGAGGCTGGAAAGACGTAGCCGCCCTGCAGCTGCGGAACCCCATGCATCGCTCCCATGAACACCTCTGCAAAATCGCGGTGGACGTGTGCGACGGCGTTTACATTCATTCCCTGGTCGGGAACCTGAAACCAGGCGACATTCCGGCCGAAGTCCGGGTAAAGTGCATTGACGCGCTGGTGAAAAACTACTTTGTTGAAAAATTCGTCGTTCAGGGCGGCTATCCCCTGGACATGCGTTATGCCGGTCCCCGGGAAGCCCTGCTTCACGCTACCTTCCGTCAGAACTACGGCTGTTCCAAGATGATCATCGGACGTGACCATGCCGGCGTGGGCGACTTCTACGGCATGTTCGAAGCCCAGACCATTTTCGACAAAATCCCTCATCCGGAAGAACCGGGCAAAGCCCTCCTCTGCGAGCCGCTTAAAATCGACTGGACCTTTTACTGCCACAAGTGCGACGGCATGGCCTCTTTGAAAACCTGCCCGCATTCCAAGGAAGACCGGGTCCTGCTGTCCGGAACCATGCTGCGGAAAGGCCTGTCCGAAGGCACGGAAATTCCCGATCACTTCGGTCGGGAAGAGGTTCTGGATATCCTGCGCGAATATTACGGCGGCCTCACGGAAAAAGTTGAGATCAAAGCCGGCAAGGCAGCTACCGGCGAGTAATCACTTTCGCCAGTTTGTTGGCCAGGCTGTATCACTTATAAAAAACGTCGGTAGTGGAAATTATCACTACCGGCGTTTTTTTGTTTTTACCAGCCACATAAGGCGCGGTAAAACCTCCCGCGCCAGACGCGCCCCTGAATACAATAAACCGGAAAAATCTAAGCTATACCGGATTTTCAAAAAAGACGACTTCGTAAAAAAGTCCCTACCTCGTCATTCCGGCGAAGGCCGGAATCCAGAGCTATTTGATTTTACTGGATCCCGGCCTCCGCCAGGACAGGCCCCGGCCTCCGCCGGGGTGACGCAATAAGGGGAATCTCGATTTTTTACGAAGCCATCAAAGAAGGCCTTCACAAAAAAAAGGGAAGCCGTACCGGCTTCCCTTTTTTTCGTGAAAATACAGGACTAAGTTTCGTTTATTATTATTTCTCCCGTCCGGAATATTCAGCATACCCCATGGCTACGGTCCGATAAACAAGATGTGCCAGTTTGGAAAAGGGCAGATAAGCAAAGGTGCCAAAAATAAAAATCAGGTGAATATAATACATAAAGTAGGTCAGTGCTTCCGCGCCGGCCAGCCGGGTCAACTCGGTCAGCATCCCGGAAAGGCCGAGCCCCAGCACCATGCCGAGCAGAAACCAGTCTTTATAGGTTGAAACCTGATCGTCCTTCTTGGCCAGACGGTTTTTTATCATCAGGATACCCCCCAGCACCAGGGCGATACCGGCGGCATTGGCCAGAATCTTGAAAGGATTCCACTGGGGATATGGTCCCGGGTTGTTCAACAGGTACAAGGCGATAAAGCCGTAGGCCGTCATGATAAACAGGCCTATAAAACCATACAGGACCATCATGTGCGCGGTGGAACGTTCCTTGTTTTCACTGCACTCGGTAAATTTGTCATGCTTTAAAATGGTCGGCAGCATGGCAATGATACCTTTAACCGTACCGACTGCCAGAGTAGCGATATTCTGGGGTCCCAGGCTGGTTTTACCATCTTTTATGGCCTGTTCATGCATATCCACCAGAAAGCGTCGTAACCCCAGCAGGAATACCACCACCACCAGAATGGACAGGGGAATGAAGACCAGATCAACAAACCAGGTGGAATAAAAATCGGCGTGGGCGATGACGTCTTCTGGATGATGATGCGCCCATTCAAAACCCAGGGCTTCAAGACCCAGGGCCTTAAAAATTTTGTCCATGGCTCCTCCCATGGAGGTGGTCACAAAGGCCAGAATCGCGAACAAAATCGCCGGAATCGCGATCAGTATCGGCAATTTTTTGGGATCATTGACCGCTTTTCCCAACGCTTTGGGGGTGGCGTACTCGTCAATGGCGTAAGACCGGATCGCCCCCAGGACATCACCGGGTTTGGCGCCGCGCGGACAATAGGTGGAACAGTCCCCGCACTGGTGGCAAAGCCAGACGTCAAGATCATGGGTCAGGCGGTCACGCAGCCCCCAGGAAGCCGCGACCATTTCTTTGCGGGGAAACGGCTTGTTATCCGGCGCGATCGGACAGACCACCGAGCAGGTGGCGCACTGAAAACACTTCTTAAGGGAATCACCGCCAAGCCCCACCACCTCGGTTATAAAATTCAGATCGGGCTCGGCCAGATATTTATCACTCATATTAATGCCTCCGTAATAATCTGCCTGTTTTTATATTATCTTCTAAGAAGATGCTTTAGAAGCCCTTGAAGGGATTGGGGCCCAGCGCTTCGATTTCTTCCACAAAGGAATTGATGATTTCCGGAATCTTGTAATAATCGTCGATGGCGACCTCTTTCTGGGTCACCCGCTCTTCCTCCAGCGCCAGGCTGGACAGGGCGTCGCCGATTTTCTGCATCCGGATGCTGGCCAGCTCGCTACCCTTGACAAAATGGCACTGGTAATCATCGCCATGCTTGCATCCCAGCAGGATGGCGCCGTCCATACCCTGAGACATGGCGTCCTTGATCCAGATAACATTTACCGAACCCAGGCAGCGGACGGGAATAATCCGCACGTCCGCCGAAAAAGACAACCGGTTCATACCGGCCATGTCCAGGGCGGGGTAGGCGTCGTTTTCGCAGACCAGCGCCAGTATCCGCAGAGGCGGTTCATCAAAATCGTCCTCGGAAGGTACCTCTATCGCCTTGACCATGTTGCCGATACTGTTAATATTGTAATCGGCAAAACCGATGATCCGCTCGGGGCAGGCGCCCATGCAGGTGCCGCAGCGACGGCAGCGGGCGGGATTGGGCTTGGGAACTCCCTTGGCATCGTCATCCAGGGCGCCGAAGGGACACTCTTCAGTACACCTTTTACAACTGGTGCAGCGCTGGAAGAAAAAGTCGGGATAGGTCATGTCCCAGGATCGGGGATGCACGGAGACCCCCCGGTTGACAGACTCGACGCACTGAATGGCCTTCAGGGACGCGCCTGCGGCGTCTTCCAGGGATTCTTCAATGGTCATGCTCCGTCGAATGGTCCCGGCCGCGTAAACTCCGGTTCTCTGGGTTTCATAGGGAAAGCAGATAAAGTTGGAATCGGCGTACTTATCGAAAATATCATTGTCCCGGAAACCAGGACCCTGACGATAGGCCAGATTGACGACCGGGTCATCATAAGTTGCCGGTACCATACCGGCCGACAGGACCACCAGGTCCGCCTTGACTTTCAATTTCTCACCCAGCAGGGTGTTGTCCGCTTCCACGGCCAGCCGGTTACCGCTCTTGGCTACCCCGGCAACATCGGCTTTGGTCATAAAAACGCCGGGATCCTGCTGCAGGGCTTTGTAAAAATACTCGGACAGCCCGGGGGTCCGCATATGCTGATAAAATATATAGGCCTTGCCGTCAGGATAGTCATCCCGGACATACTTGGCCTGCTTCAGCGTCGCCATGCTGGTCACCGAAGCGCAATAATCAAAGTCACTGTCATCTTCGTTGCGTCCGGGGCTCTGAACGAAAACCACTGATTTGGCTTCCTGGCCGTCAGAAGGGCGGGTGATTTTTCCCTTGGCGGCCATCTCTTCGAACTGGGTGTTGGTGATGACGTCGGGAATATTTCCCATGCCAAGATGAGCGAATTGTTCACCTTCCAGTTTGGCCGGCCGCCAGCCCGCCGCCAGAACCACCGCTCCGAATTTTTCACCATCCGGATCAAAGGTCAGAATATCCTTACGCCCTTCGTTATATTTCTGCAAAACTTCAAACTGTTGTTCAGCGTTAAGCTCGTTGCCGTTTTCGTCCAGCTTCATTTCTTCGGGCAAGGGATAAGGCACGTCAAAAGAATGCTTTTCACCGGGATTTTTCATGGTTACCGTAAAATCACCGGGCTCGCCGGCGATCCGGGCCACTATCGTCTCGGTTTTAACGGTAATTTTGTCCTCAGCTTCGACCGCCTTGATCATATCTGAAACTACCGGCGGAATCAGGCTGTCGTATGGATCAGAGGTTGGCATCTGCTGGCGCATCCTGGCCGCGAATCCACCCAGAGCCTTTTCTTTTTCCACCACGGTGACTTCGTAACCGTATCTGGCGGCATCCAGTGCCGCTGACAGGCCGGTGACGCCGCCACCGATCACCAGGATTTTTCGGGAAAGTGATTCAATTTTATACGGCTCCGGAAGATCAACGCTCTCCAGCCGGGCCATGCCCATCCTGATATTATCTTCGGCCATCATCTGAACGCGATCAAAATTCTCCTCATCCTCTTTTTCCTCTTCGGTCAGGGCGGGAAACTCCGACCGGGGATGAGACCAGACGACCTGCTCTCTGAGATTGGCCCGCTCAATGATACAATTATCAAATGAGAATACATCATAATTGACCCGGCGGGAACAGGCCGCGATGACCATCGTATTGACACCATCGTTTTCGATATCCTGCTTGATCAGATCTACACCTTCCTGACCGCACAAAAAGGAGTGGGTTTTGACAGGAAGTCCTTCTTCCTTGGGGATATCGCACAACTTCTCAATATCTAGCGCATCCCCTATCCCGCAACCTGTGCAGATATAAACACCATATTTCTTATCCATGTGGGGACCTCCTACCTCTTCAGGGTTTGAATGGCCTTTAAGGCCATGCCGGTAGCGTTCTGATTGGATGTGACCACGTCGGCCGGTTTATTGGCGCAACCGGCCGCGAACATGCCGCCTTTATCATAATCATTGACGATAAAACCGTCCGAAGTCATATGCATATCCGCGGGCAGCTTGACATTGGCAGCCGTGGGCTGCATACCGGTGGCCAGAACCGCCAGATCAACCGTCTGTTGTATTTTCGCGCCGGTCACGGCGTCCTCGGCTACCAGGGTAACGCGCCCGTCCGGGGTTTCACTGACTTCAGCCACCTTGCCCTTGATAAAAAAGACATTTTCGTCTTCCTTGATATTGGCGTAAAATTTTTCATACTTGTAACCGGGCGCTCTGAGATCGATATAAAAGATATAGATTTTGGCATCCGGATAACGTTCCCTGATGTAAGTGGCATGCTTCAAGGAAGCCATGCAGCAGATGTAGGAACAATAGGGCAGATGATTTTCATCCCTGGAGCCGGCGCACTGCACAAAGCCGACGCTTGCGGGTTCCTTATCATCCGAAGGACGGGTAATAACCCCTTTGGTGGGGCCGTTGGGCGAGGCCAGCCGTTCCAGCACCATGTTGGTGATAACATTCTGGCAGGTGCCATAGCCGAGATTGTCAATTTTGGAGGCGTCATAGGGCTCCCAGCCGGTAGCCCAGACAATGGAGCCAACCTGGATATCCATGGTTTTCGGCTTCATATCCAGCTCGATAGCCTCATATTTACAGGCCTCGACGCATTTGGCGCATTCGTTCCCTTTGCAGACGGCCGGATCGATGGCATACCGCATGGGGAAAGCCATTTCATAGGCCTTGTAAATGGCCTTGGTTTTGTCCATATCAAAATTAAAACTATTGTTACGCTCCACCGGACAAACCTCAACGCAATCACCGCAAGCGGTACAATTGGAGTTCACGAAACGCGGGTTCATCTGGACCGTCACCGTGTAATCACCGGGACCTCCCACTACTTTGGTGACTTCGGCCAGAGTGTAAGTTCTGATTTTACGATTCTCTTTTACGCGCCTGAAATTAATCTCAAGACCGCAGGTAGGGGGACACAGTTTGGGGAAATACTGATTCAGCTGTGCCACGCGTCCGCCCAGGTAAGGGTTTTTCTCCACGATAAAAACCTCGTACCCTACCTCTGCTGCCTCAAGGGCGGTAGTCAAACCGCTGATACCCCCTCCGACCACCATGATGCTGCTGTTGCTGGCAGGGGTTGAATTGTCTGTCGTCATACCATCCCTCCGTGCATAATGTTAACGTTTTTGTTTCTATAGGGCTTGTGACTGATGTTTTGACGAATCTGATCGACCGGCCCGCCGGCGGCCGGCCCATTACATGCGTCAAATCCGGTCTGATCCCGTCCCGTAATGATCCGGCCGGGTAATAAAAACCTCCAGACGCCGTAGCGCCTGGAGGTTTTGTTGTCAATCAATCAAACCAACCAACCCTTAGGCGTCGGGAATGATTTTCACGTAGTCTACTTTCTTCAGATTCCACTGGTTGCTGGCCTTGTCATAAGTGGAATTGGTGAAACAGAACCAGTTGGCGTCATCCTGTCCCGGATGATCCGAGTTGTAGTAGAATCCCGGGTAACGGGTTTCTTTACGGAACTGGATATGACGGCAATGGGCTTCCACGGTGTAAATGCGGTGGTAGATTTCCCAGGCCCGCATCAGCTCATGCAGATCGCCGGCAGCCAGTTTTTCGCAGTCTTCCCGCATGACTTCAAACATGTCCATGAGGATTTCCAGATTCTTTTCAGTGGTCTGGTAGTAAGTGGCCGTGCCGGCGCCATACTCATGGGTGGCCTTCATCAGCCGGTACATCATCCCCTCGGGTTTGAGGTAGTTGGGGTTGATATCTTCAGCGGTGGTGTACTGACAATTGTCAAGGTATACCCGGACCGGTTTGTAAACCAGGTCGACCAGCTCTTCCTTGGACTCTTTCAGAGCCGGGGAAAAGTCGGCGTTATCCCGGACGTAGCGGGCCATTTCCTTGGCGGCGATGCGGCCTTCGGCGTGAGACCCGGAGGAGAACTTATGACCGGAGCAGGCCACGCCGTCGCCGGAAGTGAACAGACCGTCAACGGTGGTCATGCGGTTGTAGACCTTGCCGCTCTTGGCTTTGATCTTGTAGGAATCCGGTACCCAGTCGAAATCCGGACCGGAAGTCCAGATGCCGCAGCAGCCGGAATGGGATCCCAGCAGATACGGTTCGGTCGGCATGATCTCGGAGTTCTTCTTTTCCGGTTCGGTGTTGGTGGCGCACCACAGGTTGGCCTGACCACAGGTCATGTCGAGAAAGTCTTCCCAGGCTTCGGACTCGAGGTGCTTGAGCTCTTTCTTATCCATGGTCTCGCCCAGCTTGGCCAGGGCGGTGACCGTGTCCATGATGACCGGACCGCGTCCTTCTTTCATTTCGAACAGCATCAGGTGGTTACGCAGACAGGTCGGAGTGATGGCGGCAGTTCCGTAAGGCGCGAAATTTTCCAGCTCGGCTTTGGCGGCGTCACCGCCCGCGTAAGCTTCGCCCAGACCGTTCAGGGCCTGTGCCTTGAACAACAGGAACCAGGCGCCAACCGGGCCGTAACCATCTTTGAAACGAGCCGGGGTGAAACGGTTTTCCATCATGGACAGTTCCGCGCCCGCTCTCAGCGCCATGGTATAGGTGGAGCCGGAGTTCCAGACCGGATACCAGGCCCGGCCTTTACCCTCGCCGACGCTCCGGGGCTGGTAAATGTTAACCGCGCCACCGCAGGCAACCATCATGGTTTTGCATTTGATGATATAAACTTTGTTTTCCCGCACGGAAAAACCAACGGCGCCGGCGATACGACCGGGGTCATTGGCATCGTTCAGCAGTTCAACGATAAAGACTCTTTCCAGGATGTTGTCGTCGCCCAGCGCCAGCTTGGCGGCTTCGGAGACGATTCTCTTGTAGGATTCGCCGTTGATCATGATCTGCCATTTACCGGTCCGGACCGGCTGAGCGCCTGATTTCAGGGTTCCCAGCTTGAGGCCCTTTTTACCGTCCATGTTTTTGCCGTCTTCGGTCTTTTTCCAGACCGGCAGGCCCCATTCTTCGAACAGATGCACGGAATCGTCCACGTGACAACCCAGGTCGAAAATCAGGTCTTCCCGAACAATACCCATCAGGTCGTTTCTGACCATGCGGACGTAGTCGTCCGGGGTGTTGTCGCCCAGATAGGTGTTGATCGCGGAAAGCCCCTGGGCGACCGCGCCGCTTCTTTCCATGGCGGCTTTGTCGCACAGCAGGATTTTCTTGTCGCCGGCCCATTTTTTGATTTCAAAAGCCGTGCCGCAGGCGGCCATGCCGCCGCCGACAATGAGAATGTCCACTTCGCGCTCTTCAACTTCGGGATCTCTTACAGCTTTAAGCTCACCTTGTGGTTTATTTGGTAATGCCATACGTTATTCCTCCTAAAAATTATATAAAACTGTCGTTCTAGATTCGAATCAGCTTGTCTGAGTTACACCGTCGCCTGAGGAGTGGGCATGGTGTACCCATCAGCTTCTTCAGTGGAGAGCAACGGTGAATCCAGATCCTTGCCCTGCAGGTCGGCGTAGGCATTGGCCGTGCCTTCATCGGTGGTCCGGATGGGGAACTTGAAACGTTTGACGTTACCGTTTCTGAACTTACAGGTCCACATGACATCTTCGGTTCCCAGCATGGGCATAATGCTGCTTCCCAGGGGCACAAAGTCGGCATAGCCGCGGACTTCTATGGCCTGGGTGGGGCAGATTTTCACGCAGGAAAAACATTCCCAGCACTGGTCCGGTTCCTGGTTGTAGGCTTTCATAGCGGTTTCATCAAGGACCATCAGGTCATTGGGGCATATGTACATACATGCAGTAACATCCCCGCCTTTACAGCCATCACATTTTTCCGAAATTACAAAACTTGGCATCTAAATACCTCCTGAATTCAAAATTATAATGGTTTGCTTAACATTATCCACTAACCTGTTTAACTTTCCTGCGGCACCTCCCTTTTAATATTCATAATTATTTCCCTATGTTTTCCCTGTTTTTTCAAGATGTTTCTCGTTACATTTGCCCTCGGATTTCCCTTTTCCCTTTGGTATCTTAATAAAAATATAATTATGTGAAATAAATCGTCAGTCTATGAACAAAAAAATGAAAAGTCAAGAATTTTACTAAAACAATTTTTGTTTTCAGCGCCCCCGCCAAATTCTTAATTTTTTTTAAATAAAATCAATAAAATAAAAATCGGGGCCGATGGCGGGCGCAACCTGTCATCCTGATCGGAATCAGTCCGGCCCGGCTCAGGCATAGACCGGGACCCCGTGGCCGTTATGATCATCGGTGAATATTTCAAAGGCGGCCCGGGAGCCGGTCGTCAATAAAATCCGTCGATCTTCTTTTTTGAAATGAAGTGTCAACCGGCAGGAAGCTATTTTGGTGTTCAGGCAGTGTTTGATACCGCCGGGTGGATTATGATAGCGCAGCCCCACAAAATCCGCTTTATCGGCGGCAATGGTGCCGTCAACCGCCACCTCCGGGCTTTCCGATTGAAAATTCCAGGTAAAAAACTCAAACCGCCCGTAGGCCCGCAGGCTGCGAATAATGGAATTCAGCCGATATTCCCGGCCTTCATGCCTTAGCACCAGCAGGGTCATCCGGGGAGTGTAAACCGGGCCGATTTTTACCCGGGCGGTGGCCAGCTCCAGAAAGGTATCCGGATGATCATCAAATCCGGCTACCTGGCCCCAGGCGTAGGAGTCGGTATGTTTAACACCCCAATTATGATTCTGGCTGCCGACCCAGTTACCCACGTCGTGGACCTCGCCATTAACGGTAATGGTCCCGGAAAAAACAGCCAAAGGCAGTCCGACCAGGGCCTTGGCCTTGGGGAACCCCGCTTCATAAAGCTTGGGCGGAAGAAGCAGCAGCGGTTCATTATCGCCGGAATAGGTCAGCTCCCATTGAATCCGGTCGTCACCGCCGGCCTGACCCGAGGCCTGGCGATCATCCAGCACGGCCTCGCCGACGCTCACCCGGAAGCGGTCATTATCAAACCGACAGTCATCAACAGGGAATTCATCCTTGACCGAAACATGCCGCCCGCTTTCCCCGTCAAACCAGGTAGCCCACAATTCGCCCATGGGACTCCGGGTCTTGTCGCCAGGTTCAAACACGGTATAACGAATCCAGAAAGCCAGCGCTTGCCGGGGATGATTGGCCCGGAGAAAAAAACTCTCATAAAATCCGGTCCCCTGCCCCTGGTAACGGGAAAAATTGGCCTGCCGCGTCATTTTTTCGTGGTCAGTCTTCATAATGTCCTCGTAAAGTCCCCTTCGGGACGGCAAAGTGCAAAATTCAAGATCCGTTGGCAGGCGGATCTCAATACCGGTTGATGTTTTCGGCAATATAATCGGCCGTCCGGCTGGCAAAAGCCATGATCGATTCCTGGGGATTGACTCCCAGGGAGGACGGAAAGATACTGCCGTCGGTAATGAACAGGCCTTTAATGTCATGCGTCTCCAGGTTTAAATCAACCACCGAGGAGCGCGGGTCATTGCCCATCCGGCAGGTCCCCAGGGGATGAAAGGACATGACCTCGAAATACCAGGGTTTGATGGACATGGTCTTAAACCGGTCCAGCTCGGCCTGATTTCTGATTTCCGGCATTTTGAAACAGCCGGTGAAAATTCGTTTGGCCCCGGCGGCGAAGAATATATCCCCCAGATAACCGATCCCCTGGCGCAGCTTTTCAGCGTCAGACTGATTCATGGAATACCAGGCCGTATAAGAGTATCCCGGCAACAGACCCCGAAAAACTCTGCCCCGGCTGGTATCGCTGACCATCACCCCGAAGGCGGCCAGTTTATTGTAATGCCTGGCCAGATACTTGTGATCCTGCCCCACTCCCGGCAGAGCCATGGCCATAATGCCCAGGGGCAGAAAAATTCCTTCCAGCATGATTCCTTCCGAAGCAAAGGCGTCAATCAGGCCGCCCTGGGAAACCCCGTGGTGCCCTTTGACCTCCTCCTCCATTTCAGCCACCACCCGGCCGCAGGGATGCACGGTCAGCCCCCGGCCGACCTGTCCGGAAGTATTGGCCAGTCGCTGGCCAAGCAGAAAAGAAGGCGTGATCATGGTGCCCATGGCCAGACACACCAGACGGGCTTTTACTTCCATCTTATACGCTTTGCGGCCGGTTTGGGGATCAACGAAACGGCCCCTGACTCCGACCACCCGACCGGCTTCGGTAATGATCCTGGTAGCCCGACAGTTGGCGTAAACCCTGGCCCCGGCGGCCTCCGCCCGGGGAATATAGGCCACGTCAGCCGACTGCTTGGCGCCCTTGACGCAGCCCCATTGGCAGACCCCGGCGCCTTCACAGCCCCGGACATTATGTTTCAAGGGCTTTAAGGACAAGCCCAGCTTTTCGGCCCCGCGTTTGACCACCTGGTAACCTTCGCCCAGGACATCCTCGGTCAGCTCGACCACGTTGATGTCTTTTTCCACCTCTTCAAAATAGGCTACCAGTTCATCATAATCCAGGCCGGCGCAGCCATATTGTTCGATCCATTTGTCAACTATCCCGGGCGGGGTCCGGAAACAGGTGGCGGAATTGACCGTGGTGGTCCCGCCGACGCATTTTCCCAGCGTGATGGAAATGGGCGGCAGCCCCAGGGCGAAGGTGGTGCCGGTATCCCGGTACATCATGGCCATCATGTCGGCGGGATCCTGGTTGAAATTTCTGACGGTAAAATGGCTGCCCTCTTCCAGGGCGACCACGGACAGGCCTTTTTCAGCCAATTTAGCGGCCATGACCGCCCCGCCCGCCCCGGTGCCAAGGACGCACACATCAACACTCTCAAAAACATCAGTGGCTATATCGGCAAACTCTTTAATCATGAAATGTCCCTGACGCCTCACCTGGAGTTTCAACTTTCTATCCGGTCGACCTTAACCCGGGTTAGCTGGACTTTTCAGAAGGCCATTACGCTTTTATCCCGACGAATTCACTTGAAACAGGAAATTTGGACTGATAACCAATGGTCTCACGGACTTCTTTGACACCATAAAAAGCGGGGAATACCAGCACCTTGATAACAGCCATAAAAGCGGCCCCCGAAACGCCGGCGCCTTCCGCCTTTTCCAGCAGGTATTCCAGCTCTTGATCGTTCAAATTCCTCACCGAAACCGCCCTTCTCATAAACAGCAGCGGCCAGCCGTATTCCAACAGGTGCAGCATTAATTTCAAACCGAACCGGGTAAAAAAAGGCATGCGGGAGATGACGTAATCGACCCGTGGCAGCCATTTATCCCTGATATCCCGGGCTCCCAGGGCAAAATGGGGACCGCCCGCGGGGATAAGACCGCTGCCCAGGGCGGCCACAATTCCGGCCTGTCGTGATGATAAACTTTTAAATCCCATTAACCCGGATATTTCATGAAATTTTTTGAAAATCATTACTTTATTGTATCATTTAAATTATTTATATTGCATTTTGTAGTCATTCCGAAATTGATGGTTTCGTAAAAAGTCCCTACCTCGTCATTCCGGCGAATGCCGGAATCCAGAACTATTTGATTTTACTGGACCCCGGCCTCCGCCGGGGTGACGCAATAAGGGAAATCCCGACTTTTTACGAGACCATCAAAATTACAAATTGTCATTTTGAATTTGTGGAATAAAATCATTTTTATATCAAAAAAATTCACCCTGCGGGCGAGTCACCTTGAGCCCATCTGCGGCGTTGGCCGATATTAGCGGTAGATTACTACAGCTTCATATCGGCCGCCTTGCAGCTACGCTCAAATCAACTCGTGAAATATCCGGGTTAAAATTTTTTTCCGCGGCTTGCGTCCGTCAGAACAGTTATGATGACCTCTCCGGTTTAAACACCCGTCTCCATCTCAGCCGAAAAGACAGAAGAAAAGAAAGGGTTTCCCGCAAGGGGAAATAAACCACTGATTCCGAAATTGTCCGGCCCGAGGTGAGGTCGGTAACCTGGCCGTAACAGGTGACATGGGTTTTATGCAGATTCCAGGGCCACAGGTTAATCTTTTCGCCCAGGTAGCGATAGGGCCGGCCGTCATCCCCATTGAAAAACAACTCATAACGGATTTTGCGTTCCGTAAAATAAAGCAGGTGCAGCGTCCCCTGGCAGTCGGCCTTATGGGCCAGCCCGCCCACGGTAATAAAGCCCCGGGCCTCATTAAGCAGGAATTGCCGTGAGAAAGGATTTAAAAATTGAAATATATTCCGGTTGCCCCAGGTCAGATTGAACAGCAACGGCTGCTCCGAAGCTTCACCTTCCCGGCCGTCTGTAAAGCGATGGCTGCCCGTCATCAACTCTTCAAGCTTAAATCCAATCATGGTCACTCCGCCCGTCGGGTAGTCTTTCCCCCGTTATTATCTTTGATGTCCTTGATCTTGTATCAACATTCCCGGTCACGGTTCAAGTAAAAAATGGTCGGGGCCTTGATATCTGATCCGGGCTAACCCGGATATTTCATGAATTTTTTGATATTTATAACTTTATTGACTACAGCTTCATGTCCCGCGGCTTGCATCTGCGGCCAAATCAACTCGTGAAATATCCGTGAAATATCCAGGCTAACATTTCTGGTTAAAAAATGATACCCTGCCTCTTATGAAAAGGCGGGCAAAGGAACGGGTGGAGCTGCTGGCTCCGGCCGGTAATTACGAAAAGCTGGAAATCGCGATTCATTATGGCGCGGACGCCGTCTATCTCGGCGATCCCCGATTTTCACTGCGTCATTTTGCCGACAACTTCAACCCGGACCAGATGCGCCGGGCCGCCGCCCTGGCCCGGGAAAGCGGCGTTAAGATGTACGTGGCCTGCAATATCTATCCCCGGAACCGCGAAGCGACCGCCATCAAAGACTACTTCCGGGAACTGGCCGCCATTCAACCCGATGCCGTGATTGTCGCCGACCCCGGCGTGTTCCTGACGGCCAGGCAGATCATTCCCCACATACCGGTTCACCTCAGCACCCAGGCCAACACCACCAATCTCCAGGCCGTCAGATTCTGGGAAGAGCTGGGCGTCCGGCGCGTAAACCTGGCCCGGGAGTTATCCCTGGATGAGATACAAGAAATAACCGGCCACTGCCGTCTTGAGGTTGAAGCCTTTGTTCATGGAGCCGTATGCATCTCCTATTCCGGCAGATGCCTGCTGAGCAGCTTTCTGGCCAACCGGGACAGCAACCGCGGACAATGCAGTCACCCCTGCCGCTGGCAATATCATGTCATGGAAAATGAGCGACCCGGTCAGTACCTGCCCCTGGCGGAAGATGAACGCGGCACCTATATTTTCAATGCCAGGGATCTGTGCATGATCGAACACCTGGACAAAATGATAGCGGCCGGCATTACCTCTCTTAAAATAGAGGGCCGCATGAAAAGCATCCACTATCTGGCCGCCACCGTCAAAACTTACCGCGAAGCCATTGACGCCTGTTACCGGGATCCGGAGGGCTACCGGCCCGCCCCCGAATGGCTCGAAACCTTGAACGCCGTCAACACCCGCGGTTACGGGACCAACTTTTACCTGGGCCGGCCCGGATCGGCCGACCTCAATTATGCTAACCGGAAACCGGCTCGCGGGCGGACATTTATCGCCAAGGTTATTCGCCAGGACCGGCAGGGCGACACCCTGGTCCAGGTCCGCAACAAACTGTTTCTTCATGAATCGATCCGGATCATGAAGCCGGGTGATCCGGACAGCCAGGACACCATTGCCGGAATTGTCGACGAGTCCGGCCAATCAATCGACTACGCTCAGCCCAACAGCCTGGTAACTCTCCGGCTGAGCGCCTCCTGCCGGACCAATGACCTGATTCAACGCCTTGAACCCGCGGAGG
>JBKHHL010000045.1:0-17297 GCA_046539175.1 Desulfosudaceae bacterium | reverse complement strand
TCAAATATTAAGTATAGCATAAACCGCTTAGTTGCAAAAGACCTGCGGTCTGCCCTGCGGTCTGCCTTTGGTGGCCTGGGATTATCGTCCGTTCAGGTCGCCAGGTAACCGCGAATCATGGACATCATGATTTCGAGGAGGTTGTAAACGGACAGATTCTCACCCTGCCCGATCCAGGCCATGTTGGATTCATTCTGTTGCACGGCCGACTTATACTGCCGGATTTTTTCCAGTACAGACAGGTCAGCGGCCTCGATCTGATCGTTATTTTTAAGAGTGGCTATGATCTGAGCGATCTTGTCCGGCGAGCCCAGGGCTAATTGTTCCCGGTTTTTCTGATTTTTAAAGATCTGCTGGCGGGCGATCAAGGCCTTGACGCGCTTATGTCTGAAGGCGTTGTCTTTTTCAAGCTCATTGATAAACATGTCCTGGACCGGCTCCAGCAGAATCGCCCGTATGCCCCGCAAAGCGTCTTCATGCTTTTTGAGATTTTCGGCGAATTCGCTGTCGGCGCTTTGCCAGAAGATGGCATTAGCCTGCTTGACGATATCCACGGCGGGTTTTCCGGCCTTGAACGCTTTTTGAATATTTTTGGTCAGCAGTGCCAGTTGTTTGGCGGTGCGGCCGAACAGGTAGTCGCCGATAATGATGGCGTAAATCATGGCGGCCGTGGCAAACCAGTCCTGTAAATAAAAGACCCGGGGCAGGTCACTGTATATCTCGGCCAGGGTTTTGTTCCCGAACATGTGCAGCGGAGTGGCGTAAAACGGAGTTCCACCCAGTTGCGGCTGCCGGAGCCGGCCGTTGTCCGGCTTGAAATCAACGGCTGTTTCCACGTCGATCAGGCCGATGGAAAAGGTCTCCGGCAGGGACAGAAAATTGGGATAACGGTTCGGGTCACCCGCTACCAGCAGGTTGTCGGGTTTGATGTCCCGGATGGCCACGCCCTTTTTTTGCAGCCAGGACAACAGTTCCAGAACATTGGCCACCACTCCGGCCATGTGCATTTTGTGTTTGGAAAAGGCCGAATCCCGGAGCGTTTTGTCAACCATCTGCCGGTATTCTTCGATAATATCCTGGTTCTCCTTGATTATCCCGTCCAGCAGGGTGTTGAGCCGATCAACAAAGGCCTGGGTCATTTCCTGTTCGTTCGGCTCTATCTGTTTTCCGGCTATATGCAGAAAAAACCAGTGATGCTTTTTATGAAGCAGCAAGGCCGGGGAGACTCCTGATCTGATCATCAAGGTCCTGAGCCGGTCTTCGAATTCTGTGTAGACGCTTTGCAGATCCATGCCTATCTGGGCGTTTTCCAGTCCGTAGCGGCCTTCAAATTTTTCAAAATCTTCAATAATGGCCGGATCCCGGAGAATCTCATCGGTCAGGTTCCGGCCCGCCCCGTGAAACATTGATACGGCGTCCGCCAGAAACATGTATCGGGAAAGGTCCATGAAATAGACAAAACTGCCGTCTATCATCAAATATTTCTGGTATTCCGGGTTCTCCCGGAGCCATTCGGTACAGAGGAGTTCAAGCTTTTCTTCACTGGAGGCTTTCAGGGAAGTTTCTATTTTTTTCAAGATGACAGACAGGCTGGGGGTAATACTTTCCCGGGGAGCCAGCTTTTCGACAATCTTCCTTTCCTTTTGAATATTTTTGACGTAGGTTTCGAAATCCGTTACCGGGATGGGCGGTATTTTGACCACCAGCTTGTTATCGTAGATAGCGAAAAAGCAACTGCTTTTGCTTCCTGATTCTTCGCCGATAGGGCCTACTGATATTCTTCTTGACTGCCAGGTGCCGCTGTCGTTGATGTGGACATCATAGGTCTTCAGTTGGGGGTTAAACCGGTTGGCTTCAAGGAACTTGACTTCCGAGCCGGCCCGGCGCCGCAGCCCCCGCTGCCGTTTATAAAGGTCGACGAAATATTGGAGGACTTTTTCCTCCAGGGTCAATTCTTTATTGTTGTCCGCGACTTCGGTCATTTTTTCTACGCCAATGGTAACGGGGGCGAGGTTGATAAAAAATCCGGTTCCGCCTGTTTCCGGTCTGCTGGTGGGAGGAAAAGGGAATCCTCCGGGATCATCGTCAGTCAACCATTAACATTTTTTATTATACCTGATTTTTATATTTTTTCAAGAGTTTATCATTGTCGCCGGGAGGTGCCGGCGGCCAGCCGCGGAACTGTCCGCGATGATTATTTTAAATCATCGGTTCCGATCCTTAACATCTCTCCGCAGCGGTCCTGGAGTGCTACTGACAGTGAGGCCCCGGAGTTGTTTAAAGCCGTCCCGGCCATGGCCAGCGCTTTCTCACAGGTGTTATTGTCCTGGCTCAGGTGAGCCAGGACAACATGGGCCAGCCGGTCATGTTTGATCTCGGCCAGCAGCGCCCGGGAATCCTGATTGGATAAATGGCCGGTGCGGCCCTTGATGCGTTGTTTAACCGCCCAGGGGTAAGTCCCTCCCAGGAGCATGTCCGGATCATGGTTGGCCTCCACTACCAGAATGTCGCACTTCCGCAGACGGCTACGGACCATGGCCGTGGCAACGCCCAGATCGGTGGCCAGGCCGATTTTTAACTCCTGCCGGCTGATGGTGAAGCCGGCCGGGTCGGCGGCATCATGGGAAAGCGAAAAAGGGTGGACGGTCAGCTGATTGATTGAAAATTCCCGGCCGCATTCAAAATACCGGTATTCTCCGATTGTCTTTAATTGCTTCATGGCCGCGGCGGCTGTCGCCCGGCTGATATAAACCGGCAGATCGTATCGCCGGGCCAGGACGCCCACCCCCTGAATATGGTCGTTGTGCTCGTGGGACACCACGATGGCATTCAGATCGTCCGGGGAGATGCCGCGAACGGCCAGGCGCCGCTTTATTTCCACCCCGGAAAGACCGGCGTCTATCAGCAAAGAAGTTTCGCCATCGGAGATATAGGTGGCATTACCACGGCTGCCGCTGGCCAGGACACACAGGCAAATCCCCTGGTCAGGTCCGGACCGGATTGAGGCGTATGCGGGTTTTTTGTCCATTAAATATCCGGATCACTGGCCGGTATGCCCGAAACCGCCGGCATCGCGATCCGTGGTGGACAGCGAGGTTGTTTCAGTGATTTTTGCCTGGGAAACCTGTTGCACCACCATTTGAGCGATACGATCCCGGCGGCGGATGGTGTAGGGAGCCCGGCCGAGATTTATCAAGCCCACCCGGATTTCACCGCGGTAATCAGGGTCAATGGTGCCCGGCGAATTGACCACGGTGATACCATGTTTGACGGCCAGTCCGCTGCGGGGGCGGATCTGGGCTTCGTGTCCCGGCGGCAGTTCCACCGCGAATCCGGTCGGGATGAGGGCAATGTCGCCGGCTTCCAGGACCAGGTCTTCGGCGATGGCCGCGCAAAGATCCAAACCGGCCGACTGGGCCGTCATGTAGTTTGGCAGGGGAATATCACCATCTGTCTCCGGCCGGAGCCGAAGCAGCTGCACGCGCGTCGTTGTTGAGGTCATGTGGGGCAACCGGCTCAATCTTGATCAATAAAAATTAGCGGCGTCGGTTGTTGTCCTTTTTAAAATTTCCGCCGTCCCGCTTCTTTCCGTCGTTGCCGCCACGATTCTCCTGGCTGTCTTTTTCCGGAGCCGGCAACAGCGCTTTACGGCTCAACCGGATTTTTCCTTCGGGGTTGACTTCCAGCACCTTGACTTTAACCATGTCGCCCATTTTGATGATATCGGTAACGGATTTAACATGATGATGGGCCAGTTCGGAAATATGACAAAGTCCGTCAGTGCCCGGTTTTATCTGGATAAAGGCGCCGAAATCGGTAATCCGGACAACTTCGCCTTCAAATATTTCACCGGCCTCGGGGATCTTGCCGATCTCTTCCACCGCGTCGATGGCTACCCGGGCCTCTTCGTCTGAGGCGGCCGCGATTTTGACCACGCCGTCATCATCAACTTCGATGCGGGTGTTGGTGCGTGACTGCAATTCCCGGATAATCTTACCGCCGGGGCCGATCAGTTCACGAATTTTATCGGGGTGGATTTTGACCAGGTGAATGCGGGGAGCGTGCGGGGATATATCGTCCCGGTGCCGGTCCAGCGCTTCCAGCATCCGGTCCAGAATATGCAGCCGGCCCTGCCGCGCTTGCTCCAGTGCCTTTTCCATTATGTCCCGGGTCAGGGATTTTATTTTTATGTCCATCTGCAGGGCGGTAATGCCTTCGGCCGTGCCGGTAACCTTGAAATCCATGTCGCCGAAATGATCCTCGTCGCCGAGAATGTCGGTCAGCACCGCAACCTGGTCGCCGTCCTTGACCAGCCCCATGGCGATGCCGGAAACCGGCGCTTTAATGGGCACGCCGCCATCCATCAGGGCCAGAATACCGGAGCAGACCGTGCCCATGGAGGAAGAACCGTTGGATTCCAGAACTTCGGAGACAATGCGGATGGTATAATCAAAGTCTTCCTTGTCCGGCAGGACAGTGGAAATGGCCCGGTGAGCCAGGTTGCCGTGGCCGATATCTCTCCGGCTCGGTCCCAGCATGCGTTTGGTCTCGCCCACCGAATAGGGCGGGAAATTATAATGCAGCATAAATGGACGTGTTTCGTCGCCGCCCAGGGTTTCAATCCTCTGTTCATCCTGACCGGAGCCCAGGGTCATGACGCCCAGTACCTGGGTTTCACCGCGGGTGAACAAGGCGCTGCCGTGGGTCCGGGGCAGAATGCCGACTTCGCAGTCTATCGGCCGGACTTCGTCAAAAGCCCGGCCGTCGATGCGTTTGTTGTCGTTAAGCACGATGTCCCGGCTGATTTTTTTAACCAGGTCGGAGAAGAGGCCTTTAACTTCGTCCCGGCGTTCCTGGTACTCCTCGCCCAGGGTTTCCATAAGCGACGTCCGGACCTCTCTTATGGCGGCTTTACGCACTTCCTTGCCGCCCGTGGTGCAAATCGCCTCCCGGACACGGCCGGCGGCCTCCTGTTCAATTCTGTCCAGCAGGGCCTGGTCGATTTCCACCGGTGGTATCTCGCGCTTGGCTTTGCCGCAGATCTCTTTTAATTGTTCCTGTATTCTGATAAGGGGCAACAGGGCCTCGTGGCCGAAAAAGATGGCCTCCAGCATGTCCGCTTCACTGGCGATATCACTGCCGCCTTCCACCATGACAACACCGGACTCCGAGCCCGCCACTACCACAGCCATGTCGCAGGCTTCCAGTTCCTGGGCGGTGGGGTTGGCTATGAACCGCCCGTCCAGGCGACCGACCCGGACCGCCGCGATGGGGCCCTGAAAGGGGATATCCGACAATTCCAGCGCGGCTGAAGCACCGACAATGGCCAGCACATCCGGTTCGTTTTCCCGGTCCATGGACAGCACGGTGGCGATTACCTGGGTTTCATATTTGTATCCCTCCGGGAAAAGGGGCCTGATAGGCCGGTCGATCAGTCGGCAGGTCAGGGTCTCTTTTTCGCTGGGCCGTCCCATTTCTCGTCGGAAATAGTTGCCGGGTATGCGGCCGGCGGCGTAAATTTTTTCCTGGTACTCAACTGCCAGGGGCAGAAAACTGGCATTTTCCCTGGGGTCTTCTTCCGCCACCACTGTCACCAACACGATCGTTTCACCATACTGCACCACGGCTGAGCCGGAGGCCTGTTTGGCGAGTTTGGCGGTGCTGATGGAAAAGGGCTTGCCGTTTAAAGTCGCTTCAAATTTTTGTTCTTTCAATAGTTTCTCCTAAAATAATAATAAAATGGCGGCCTGTTTATGGCTGTGTTGACAGCCAGCCGCCAGAAAGTGGTGTCGTGAAAAGTGGGCTATCGCCTGTCGATATCCGGAACGCGGCGTCTCTTTCGCCATTTCACGTCGGATTAAGTTATGATGCCTTTCCCGGGCTCTGTCCGCCCTCGACCGGACCGGCCGGGAACTTGTTTGTCGTAAGAAGCCACCCCCTTGCGGCTCCCATGGGGCCATAAGGGTCGCTTATCTTCTTAAGCCCAGGTCCTTGATAATGGTACGGTAGCGGTTGACGTCCTTATTTTTGACGTAATTGAGAAGCTTGCGACGCTGGCCGACCAGCATCAGTAAACCCCGGCGGGAATGGTGGTCTTTTTTATGCACCTTGACGTGTTCGGTCAGGTAGGTGATCCGGTGGGTCAGTAGGGCTACCTGTACCTCCGGAGAACCGGTATCCTTGTCATGCTGTTTGAATTTGTCAATCAATTCTTTTTTGTCTTCTGCTGAGAACGCCATTTAACGCTTTCCTCCCTGGATCTTATGTTTGGTGATCATATTTTATTTCTTGACGGCTTCGTAAAAAGTCCAAATTGCCGCATGGCGGCCGGCTTCGTTGCAGCGTTTTTCTCGCAATTTCACGTACTGTTAAAGTACGCTGCATTACTCGAAAAACGCTGCGCCTTGATCTTGAACTTTTTACTTTGCCATCCCAATTTGGACTTTTTACGAAGCCGTCATTTCTTCACTGCTATAGATTATTCATATCACGTTATTACAAAGCTTTTAAACCTAAAAGTCAATTATAAATCGGATGTTTTTGATAAAGATACAAAAAACTTGCTTCCGGCGCATATACCGGCCGGCTTTGCAAATAATAAAAATTATTTACAACCGGATTACCGCCCGGTACGGGATTGGGAGCGTATTTTTTCCTGTTGAAATAATTGGAAAATAAAGCGCAAACCAGGATGCCGGCAAGATCCCGGCCTGAATCTGACCTGACCGGCTTTCAGCCAGTCATTACTTTTGATGGTATCCGTTAATCCGGAAAAACACAACAATAACCCAGGGATTCTTCCTTTCTTTCCATTACCGCGATCAGGTCGCCGTTGTCATCGATCACCTGAAAACGACCCCGCCGGTCGGTTGGCGGCGGCGGGGTCAGGGTTTTTAGGTCAATCCCGAGGCCGTTCCTGATTTTAGCCGCCAGCGTCCGGTCGGCCGGATAAGCGGGCATCCGGCGCAGAGACCGGTTCATGGGAATGAGGCAGTCCGGGAGGTTGTCGCCGGCGGCCATATTTTCCAGGTCGGCCGGAGTCCAGGCTTCGGCTATCGTAAAACCACTGGATTCCGTTCGGCGAAGCTCTGTCAGGTGGGCTCCGCAACCGAGCGCCCGGCCGATATCCGCCCCCAGGGTCCGGATGTAGGTACCTCCGGAACAGGCTACTTCAATGGTGACCTCGGGCAGGCAGACGCGTTTTATGTCAATCTTTGAAATCATTATCCGCCGGGGGGGCTTTTCAACAGTCACCCCTTTTCGGGCCAGTTTGTAAAGAGGGATTCCCTGGTGTTTGACCGCGGAATAAGCCGGCGGCACCTGCGATGATTCGCCTTCAAAGGAACGGCAGACCCGGACAATTTCGTCCCCGGATAAAAGCCCGGCCTCAAGGTCATGGGTCGCCGTTATCGTGCCGGTGGCGTCGAGGGTGTCTGTCTCCTGTCCCAGTCGCAGGGTGGCCAGATAGGTTTTGTCGTCGTGCAGAAAAAATCCGGCCAGCCGGGTAGCCCGGTTCAGGAGGCAGATCATGAGGCCGGTGGCAAAAGGGTCAAGTGTTCCGGCATGGCCCACCTTGCCGGCCTGGAATAATCGCTTGATCCGTCCGACCAGTTTGGCCGAAGAGATATCAGCCGGTTTATCTACGACTACCATGCCGTTCAATGGATTCGTTTACCTGTGGGCCGGATCATATATTTTCAGCCAGTCCCAGGATGGTTTCCCGGACCTTCTGGAAGGTGGCGGTAATGTTAAAACCGGCCGCCCGGTGATGGCCGCCGCCACCGAATTTAACCGCGATTTTTGAAACATCAATGGCGCCGTCCGATCTCAGGCTGACATGAAAGTTGGCCGGTTCATCCGGCTGACAGCCGGTGTTGTCATCTTCCTGAAGCGCCAGGGCGGAAACCATGACGTTTTCAATATGTTTGGCATAGTTGACGATGCGGCCGACGTTCTCCGGTTTCATGCCGCTTTTATGAATCATCTCCCGGGTGGCCATCATAAAAGATACCTTGTTGCCTTTTGAGACCACAAAAGTATCCAGCACCATCTGCATGAACCGAATCCGTTCCGGCGAGTAGGTGATGTAAACGTTATGGTAAACATGGCTCGGATCAACCCCGGCCTCCATCATTTCGCCGCATATTTTCAGGGAAACCGGGGTGGTATTGCTGAAGCTGAATGAGGCGGTATCGGTGACGATGCCGGTGTAAATGCCATAGGCTATTTCTTTGGTAACCGGACACCCCAGAACTTTAATCAGCCGGTAGAGGATTTCGGTGGTGGCGCTGGCCTGGCATTCCACCAGCTGGAAGCCGCCGAAGTATTCATTGCTGCAATGGTGATCAATGTTGATCAGGGTCGGGTGAGGTGTCAGATCTGAGGAGGGGTTGGTCGTCAGGCTGCTTATTCTTTCGGCAATTTTTCCGAGACGCTCGATTTTACTGCAGTCCAGCACAACTATCAGGTCATAGTGGCTTAAATCCGGAATCTCGTTAACCACCAGATCGCTGCCGCTCAGAAACTGGTAAGCCGGCGGCACCGGGTGCTCGTTATAGAGCGTTACTTTCTTGCCGTGATTTTTAAGCCCCAATCCCAGCGCGACTAAGGAACCGATGGCATCCCCGTCCGGATGAATATGTGAAGCAAGCAGAACCTCCCGGCTGGCCTGAAGCCGGGCGGCAACCTCCTGGTACATGATAAACCTATATTTGTTATATTTCTTTCAGCAGCCTGTCGATTCGTTCACCGTAATCAATGGATTCGTCGTAATAAAAGTGAATCGCGGGCATGTATTTTAAATCCAGAGTCCCGGCTAAAGAACGTTTGATAAATCCAGAGGCGCTTTTTAATCCGGCGGCGGCTTCCCGGTGTTCTTTTTTACCGCCAGTGACAGTATAGTAGATGTGGGCGTTGCCCAGGTCCGGCGACACATCCACGCCGGTTACCGTAACCCCGGAAATCCTGGGATCGCGAAGCTCCTGCTGAAGAAATACCGAGACTCGGCGTTGGATTTTTTTGCTTATTCGTTCCGCTCTGGGATATGACTTCATATAGTAAAAATTTCCATTTCCGTGTGGCTAACCCGGGCCAGGGCTATCTCTTCGGCCAGGTTGAAGATTTTATCTATCCTGGCGTTGATGACCCGCCGGTCATTGCCGACCAGGGCAAAACCTATCTGAGCCTGCTGGTGGCGATCCTGATCAGCTGTTTCCGCGACTGATACGTTAAAGGCGTTGTCAAGCCGGTCAATTAATGATTTAACCACTTTCCTTTTTTCTTTGAGGGAACGACATCCATCAATATGAAGGATGATGATCCCGGTTCCGATAACCATGATTATGCCAAGACCGGCTGAATTTCTTCGTAATAAAAGCATTCCAGGACGTCGTTGACCTTGAGATCATTGAAATTGTCAACGCCGATACCGCACTCGAAGCCGTTTTTGACTTCCCGGGCGTCTTCTTTGAAACGCCGGAGTGAACCGACCAGGCCTTCGTAAAGAACCACCCCGTCCCTGATAACCCGGATCTTGCGGTTTCGGGTGATGGTACCTTCCACTACCAGGCAACCGGCAATGGTCCCTTTTTTGGGAATGACGAACAGTTCCCGGACTTCCGCCCGCCCGAGGATCCGTTCTTCATATTTGGGTGACATCAGGCCGGTCACGGCTTCCTTGACATCCTCGATCAGGTCGTAGATGACATTATAGTAACGGATGTCGACATGCTCTTCATTGGCTACTGTCTTGACCTTGCTGCTGGCCCGGACGTTAAATCCCAGAATAATGGCGTTGGATGCTGAAGCCAGGGCGACGTCGGATTCGGTGATAGTTCCCGCCCCGGCATGAATGATGTCAATGGCGACATCCTCGGCCGATATCTTTTTCAAAGCGTCTTCGATTGCTTCGCAGGAACCGTGGACATCGGTTTTGATGATAATGTTCAAATGGCTGACATCTCCGGCCTGCATTTGTTCGAAAAAGTTTTCCAGACTTACTTTGGTGGATCTGGCCAGGTCCTTGGTTCGTTGCTTCTGGTAGCGGCTTTCACTGACCATTCGGGCGCTTTTCTCATCCTGCAGGGCGATGAATTCATCCCCGGCATTGACAACGCCGCCCAGCCCCAGTATCTCAACCGGCGTGGACGGACCGGCCAGGTCGATCATGGCGCCGATATCGTTGAGCATAGCGCGGATCTTACCGTGATATATCCCGCAAACCACTGCTTCCCCTACCTTCAGGGTACCCTCCTGAATAAGTACCGTGGCTACCGGCCCCCGGCCGGGATCCACCTTGGACTCAATAACCAGTCCTTTGGCGAATTTGTCCGGATTGGCTTTCAACTCCAGTATTTCGGACTGAAGAATGATCATGTCAAGCAGGTCGTTGATGCCGATCTGCTGTTTGGCGGAAACATTGACAAAAATCGTTTCGCCGCCCCATTCTTCGGAAATCAGGTCGTGCTCCGCTAATTCTCGTTTGACCCGTTCCAGGTCGGCATTGTCTTTATCAATTTTGTTGACTGCCACCAGGATGGGAACATTGGCCGCCCGGGAATGATTGATCGCCTCGACGGTCTGAGGCATTACCCCGTCATCGGCGGCGACCACCAGGACGACGACATCAGTGGCCTGAGCACCCCGGGATCGCATGGAGGTAAAGGCTTCATGCCCGGGAGTATCCAGGAAAACTACCGCCCCTTTTTCCGTTGCAACCTTGTAGGCGCCGATATGCTGAGTGATCCCACCTGCTTCTCCCTCGGCGATATGAGATTTTCGAATCACGTCCAGCAAAGATGTTTTGCCGTGATCGACATGGCCCATGATGGTCACTACCGGGGCCCGGTGTTTCAAAGTTTCCGGAGCGTCTTCGCTGGCTGTGTTGAGAATCTCCTCTTCGGCCCGGGAAGCCCGTTCCACTTCATATTCAAATTCCGTAGCCACCAGCGCGGCCGTGTCATAATCTATCGCCTGGTTAACCGTGGCCATGACACCGAGGCCCATCAGCTTGGAGATTATTTCACTGGCTTTAATGCCCATGCGCTTGGCCAGTTCGGCCACGGTAATGGATTCGTCGATTTTGATCCGCCTTTTGATGGCCTTGGGCGTGGTAATCTGGGTTTTTTCACTGCCCGGAACCCTGGTTTTGCCTTTACCCTTTTTGCGGCTCCGGCTCCGGGGGCGACTGTCGTAAAGGGCCGCGCCTTCGACTACTTCCCGGCGTTTAAAAGCCGGTTTTTTCTTTTCCACCCGGGCTTCATCCGGAGCTGCTTCTTCTGTTTTTTTACGTTTTTTACGGGCCTTTTTGGAGGGCTTTTGGTCCTTATCCTCCTGAGTCGGCGCCGCCGTTGGTTCTTTCTTGGCCGAAGGTTTGGAAACCGTCTCTGGGGGTTCGGTGGCTACCGCCGCTTTTTCGGGAAATTTTATGATTCTGGCGGCTTCCTGTTTTTTGGTCTTGGCTTTTTTCTTTTTAGCCTCAGAGACGGCCTCGGAGCCGTCCGGCTCCTTTGCTTCCGCCGGGGCTTCGGTTTCATCCGCTGCCGTCGGGTCGGCGGCGTCTGGTTGGGTGGTCACGGCTTCTAGTTCGGCCGCTTCCCGAATTCCTTTTTCCTGATCCGGGACGGATTCTGCCGTTGTTTCCGTCGTTTCATCTGATTCGGCCGATTCATCCGATTCAGCTGATTCCGGGGCAAGGGAGACCGCTTCTTTGTCTGCCGGCTCGGTTATTTCCTCCGCCTCACGGGACGGCGCCGCGGTGGTCGTTTCCTTTTCGGGAGCAGTTTCCCCGGTTTTCTCCGGCGCCTCTTCCGGCGTTGTTTCAGCCGGTTGGGTTTTCTGCCGGCGTTTCCGGATGATGGTCGAACCGACCCGTTTTTGTTCAATGACGTCAGCCTGAGTGCTCTGAGCGCCAAAGACCTCCTGCCTGACCTTGTCGGCTGTGTCTTTATCCAGCGAACTCATATGACTTTTTACTTCAAGGCCCATTTGCTTCAGTTTCTCCAAAAGCACCTTGTTGGTCATATTGAGCGCTCTGGCAAGTTCGTATATCCTGATTTTTGCCAATCCAGCCTCCTTAGCCCGAACACCGAATAAAACATTGTTATAATTTAATTTATTTCTAAAAACAAGATATTTTCAGTTTATCGCGATAATCCGGATAGATTTTATCCCGGTCAGTCTTGTTCTTCTTCTCCGGTTTTTCCTCCGGCAACTTGCCGGGGAGCGGTAACTTCAGCCTCAGTAACATCTTCCGGGGCATCTTCCGGGGTGACTTCCGCGGCCAGGTCTCCGGTGGAGTCGTCCGGATGCTCGTCCGGGGATTGGTCCACCGATTCTGCCTGGGCTTCTGCCGGGTCTTCTGCCGGGGGCGTTGCCGGAGGGCCTGGCTGCGCCGGCGCCACCTCTTCTTCCTCGGGATCGCTTTTCGGAATCTGCTCGGCCCTGGCGATCAGGTCCGCGGCCATCTCTTCATCCACGCCCTCGACTTCTATTAAATCACTGATTTCAGCCTTGCTGATTTCTTCGGCTGAATAGAAACCCATTTCGCACAGGGCATTAGCCAGGGGTTCGTCCACTTCCGGAATTTTCAAAAGAGAGCCGTATCCCTTGGCCATCATTTTATTATATATAGATTCGCTGACCACATCAAGCTGCCAGCCGCTCAGCCGTGAAGCCAGTTTGACGTTCTGGCCCCGCCGGCCGATGGCCAGTGAATGTGACTCGTCTGATACAATGACCTCCATGGTGGTATTTTCAACGTCCATGATAACCCGGGATATCTCGGCCGGGGAAAGAGCGTTGCAGACGAATTTGGCCGGGTCAATATTCCAGGGAACAATGTCAATCTTTTCGCCCCGCAGCTCTTTGACCACGTTCTGAATGCGGTTCCCCCGGACTCCCACGCAGGCGCCCACCGGATCAATATCAATGTCATTGGAAACAACGGCTATTTTGGTCCGTCCCCCCGGCTCCCGGGCAATGGCCTGGATCGTAATAATCCCTTCACTTATTTCCGGCACTTCAGTCTTAAACAGGTTGACGACAAAGTCGGGATGCGCCCGGGAAAGGATGATCTGCGGACCGGAGGCCTCTTCCCTGACCTTCATGATGTTGGCCCTGAGGCGATCGCCCCGGCGAAAATTTTCACCGGGAATCTGTTCCCGGGTCGTCAGAACCGCTTCCGCTTCACCAATATTGACAATGACATTGCCGCGATCAATGCGCTGCACGATGCCGTTGATTATATCACCTTCTTTATCAATAAAATTTTTGTAGACCATACTGCGTTCGGCATCATGCATTTTCTGAATAATCACCTGCTTGGCGGATTGCGCCGCGATCCGTCCAAAGGTGTTGGTGTCCATTTTCATGCCCAGGCTGTCGCCGAGATCGCATTCCGGGTCCAGTTGACGGCCTTCGGCCAGGCTGATTTCAGTGTCGGGGTTGGTGACTTTTTCCACCACCTCTTTGAATTGAAACACTTCTATCTCGCCGGTGGCGTCGTCATAGATGGTTTCAATGTCCGTAGTGGCGCCGAACTTTTTTCTGGCAGCGGATTTTAATGCTTCTTCCAGAGCCTTGATCAGTACTTCACGGTCAATACCTTTGTCCCGGCTGACTTGATCAACAACACGCTTTATGTCCTGAATCACCATTGGTCGACTCCATCGTCGTTAACTAGTTGTGCCTTTTTTATGGCCTGGCAGGGGACGTTGAATTTATGGTTGTCCACTGTTATTCCGACATAATTATCCGCCATACCAAGCAGCACGCCTTTAAATCGTTTCCGGCCATCTACCGGCCGGTTGGTTTTAATGACTACCGTTCTGCCCGCGAATCGTTCAAAATCCTGCGGTTTTCCAAGCGGGCGATCAATCCCGGCAGATGATACCTCCAGGGTATAAGCCTCGCCGTCTTCCAGGTACACATCCAGCAGATCACTTGCCTGACGGCTGACGCGGGCGCAATCTTCAATCGACACGCCGCCCTCCCGGTCCAGATAAAAGCGCAACACCCGGCCGCTTTTTTCTCTCTGGAATTCAATATATACCAGTTCCAGGCCCTCGCTCTCGCATACGGGCGTTACCAGCCGGCGAACCCGGGACACCAGGGCGCCATCTTCATCCAGAAAGCGGTCCGCCGGGGTTTCTTCATTATTCCCGCCCGGCCGGCTGTTATTCTGTGTCTCTTCCTGCTGCATTCGCGACCATCATTTTAAAAACAAAAAAACGGGCAGTTGCCCGTTTCCAGAAGATTCAGCTCTATATTTAAGAAATCCGCCGACCGCCCGATGCTTTTTGTCTTTTTCTTCAGCACCAGGCAGACGCTACCAACTGCCTTTGCGCGCGCTACATGGAGCGGGCAACGAGACTCGAACTCGCGACACCAAGCTTGGGAAGCTTGTACTCTACCAACTGAGCTATGCCCGCTTATTCATGTTAAAAACATTATGGTAAAAAAAAATAATTTGTCAAGATAAAACAACGAGGGCTTCGTAAAAAACTCATTTGTTGCCTGGCCATCATCATTTGAAATTTTTACCAAATCGTACCTGGAACGAATATTTCATGGGATATTCGGGTCAAATAAATCCCTTTTTAATCAGAACACGCCGGGCTTCCCCGGCCACGTAAAGAGAACCGGCAATGCATACCGCCTGATCCGCGGTCATCTCGGAGAGGGCTTGGTTAATAGCCATTTCCACGGTATCTGTTACCACAACCGATCTGGTCAATCCCCGGGCGGCTTTTTCCATGGTGGCCGGGGCGATGGCCCGACCGGTTTCGGCCCGGGTAACGATGGTGGTCCGGCATAGTGGGACCAGTGTTTTTAAAATGGAAAGATAGGCTTTGTCGTCGAGGATGCCGATAATGAGGGTGATTTCACGCCCGTCCAGGCTTTGGCGCAGGTAATCAGCCAGGCTCCTGGCGGCCATGAGATTGTGGGCGCCGTCGATCAGGATAAACGGGTCCCGGGAGACGATTTCCAGGCGGGCCGGCCAGGTGGTCGTGGCCAGTCCTTGGCGGACGGCCGTTTCCGGAATATTCCAGGATCGCTCATTCAGGATTTCACAGGCGGCCAGGGCCAGGGAGGCGTTGACCTGCTGATGCGCCCCGGCCAGGCTGGAGCGCAATTTTCTCAGTACGATATCAAGGCCATAATAGGTAAACTGCCCGGATGAGCCGTTTCGACGGGTTTTGAAATGGGTGCCTCTCATATAGACGGGAGCGTTGCGCTGGCGCGCCACGGCTGTTATCCGGTCCCGGGCCTGTTGTTGGGTGACACCGGTTATGAGCGGGGTGTCCTGCTTGATAATGCCGGCTTTTTCGCCGGCGATGGCGGCCAGGGTTCGCCCCAGGTAGGTCTGATGCTCCAGGGAGATGTTGCTGATAATGGACAGATCGGGGTTGATGACGTTGGTGGCGTCATATTGACCGCCCATACCTGTTTCAATAACGGCCACATCAACCTGCTGCCGGGCGAATTCATGGAGAGCCATGGCAGTGGTATATTCAAAAAAAGTGGGTTGGCGGTCGTGACCGTGCTGGCCCTGGACCGCCTCATAAGCAGCCACCACCCGGTCGTCAGAGATGGGGAGGTTGTTAACGGTAATGCGTTCATTAAAACTGACCAGGTGGGGTGAGGTGTAACGTCCCACCCGGTAGCCCGCCAGGTGAAGAATGGTGGACAGCATGGCGGCGATGGACCCTTTGCCGTTGGTGCCGGCCAGATGTATAGCCGGGAATTTGTCCTGAGGACTGTCCAGGCCGGCCAGGATAGTCTGAATGGTGGTAAGCTCAAGTTTTATGCCGAACCGCCGCAGGCCATACATTTCGGTCAGGCACTGTTCGTATCGTCGGTGGTCGTTCATAAGGTGCTCTCCCACTGACCCGGATATTTCATGAATTTTTTCGAAAAAATTCATTTTTCGGGCCCAAATCGACTCGTGGAATATCCGGGCTAAAAAAACCCGGCCGCAGAAATGCGGCCGGGTTTTTTTTAAATCTTTCCTGTTACGATAATGCTGAAGCCTGAATTCAGATTAGCGGAAACGTCGTCTTTTGGATTCGGCTATACGCTGCCGACGGAGAGATTCTCTTTCCTTACGACGTCTGAATTCACTCGGCTTTTCGTAGGTTTTTCTAAGCCGGAGTTTTTTGAAAAGGCCGTCATTCTGTATCTTTTTTTTCAATACCCGCATGGCCTTTTCAAGATCATTATCTATGACGCGGACTTCTATCTCTTTCAAATTTCCTCACCCTTTCTTTGCCCTTCGAAACAACCGCAGTGATGCCGGAGGCTGCCCGCAAGGTTTTTTTTAAATCAAATCTTTCCAACTTTTCCTGAATCTTAACGACGGGTTTCGTCTGCTAAAACCATCAAAATTATATATATACCAAAAATACAATTTTAAGCAAGAATTTTTTTTATTTTTTTTGACCGCGGCCAGGTTCAGCCTGGTACCGGCCTTTTTTTAATGTCTGCCCGGGTCAGTTACAGCTTGGAGACCAGTTCGTCGGCCACTGTCTTGACATCCGGCTCACCGTCGAGAGTGATATACTTCATGTCGTTATCCCGGGCCGCCAGATCCCTGAAAAAATAAGCCGCGGCCAGGGTGCCGTTTTCACTGTCGTAGTATATATCATGTCGTTTGTTGATGGCGGCTTCGTCCTGGTCGTCGTCCCGGGTTTTCAGTTCACCGCCGCAAACGCGACATTTGTCTCCGTCCGGTTTGATGGCATCGATATGAATATTGTTGGGGTGGTTGTTGTCGTTGAGGCAGAGCCGCCGTCCCATGATTCTTTTTTTGGCGATTTCGCGGTCGAGAATGATTTCTACCACGATGTCCAGTTTCATGCTCCTTTCTTTGAGGGCTTCATCCAGTTTGACGGCCTGGGTCTTGTTGCGGGGAAATCCGTCCAGGAGCCAGCCGTTCTTGCAGTCATCTTCCTGCAGGCGGTCAAGTATCATGGGAATGGTGATCTCGTCCGGGACCAGATCGCCGTTGTCGATATAGGACTTGGCCTTTTGGCCCAGCTCAGAACCTTTGGAAATGTTTTCCCGGAAAATGGCGCCGGATTCGATGTGCGGCAGGTTGTATTTGTTTTTTACTATGGCGCCCTGGGTTCCCTTGCCGCTGCCGTTGGGACCGAAAAATAAAATGTTCATTACCCTCTCCTTTTTAGCTTTTTACGGGTTTATTCTTTTTTATAAGTTAAGTAGTGTCCATTCCTTTGTTATGTTAGTTTCCATCCATAAATGGCCTTTTTCCGCAATCTCTACGTCAAACTGCGGGG
>JBKHHL010000178.1:0-4786 GCA_046539175.1 Desulfosudaceae bacterium | reverse complement strand
GGTCCTGGTGCATTTTCAGATCCAGTTCCCGGGTATAAGGACGGACCACCTCGTCGTTAAATTTCCGGGCCAGGGCGACCACTTTTCTGGTCTCCCGGACCAGGCCGGCCGGCAGTTTCGGAGCGGCGTTTAAACTGCAGAAGGTGTCGTCAAAAGCGGGCGCTCGCGAAAGCAATTTTTTGGCTTCCGATCGTGATAGCATATCAGGGGCCTCTTGATGGATGGAATTAATTTATTTTACGGAGCTGCGATCCGTGTCGTTTCCCGGAGAGAGCTGTTTATCCCTCCTGAGCCCGGGCCTGAGCCTGAGCGTCAAAAGTGTCTTGGGTGACCCCTTCTTTTTCCAGGACCCCCTTGATAATCCGGTGGGAACTGGTTTTGGGAAAACTGTCCACTACGCGAACGTACCTGGGGATGGCGAACCTGGCCAGTTTGTCGGAAAGAAATTCAATTAATTCCATCGGTTCCATGGTCCTCCCGTCCACCAGCCGGACGGTGGCCATGATATCATCTTCGGCCAGATCGGAGGGAACAGCGTATACCGCCGCTTCTTCCACGGCGGGATGTTCCATGATGACCTGTTCCACTTCGTAGGCGGAGACGTTTTCACCGCCTTTGCGCATGGATTCGGTATTGCGGCCGACAAAATAGAGGTACCCTTTTTTGTCCTGTTTGACCAGGTCGCCGGTATGCAGCCAGCCGTCGCCGGATTTTTTCCGGCTGGCGGCTTCATTTTTGTAGTATTCCACCCGGCTGGATTCTTTTGGGGCCGCGAACAACAGTTCCCCCGGCACCCCCAGGGGTACCTCCCGGCCCTTATTATCCACCAGCCGGTATTTTACCACGCGCGGAATTTTTCCCAGAGAGCCGACCGGGGCGGTGCCGAAATTGAAGATGCCCTTGCCTCCGCCGTCGACGGCGCCGTAGGCTTCATAGAGCTTTACGCCGAAACGTTTTTCAAATGGCCCCCACATTTCCGGAGGGCATCCGGAAGAGGTCACAAAACGCACCTTGTTCCGCGAATCCTCGGGTTTTTCCGGCTGTTTCATGAGAATGGGGATGATCGAGCCAATGGTGTTGAAGACGGTGGCCTGGTAGCGGCGGACATCCTCCCAGAAGCGGCTGGCCGAAAATTTGCGCGCCAGGGCCACGCTGGCTTTGACGCCCATGGCCATGGTGGTGGTCGTCAGCAGGGCGTTACCGTGGCACAGGGCGTAAGGCGTATAATAGATGTCGCTTTCCCTGAGCATCAGGTGGGCGGCCAGTGACATGAGCTTGACGGAGGTGTTGTTGTAACGGTAGACCACTCCCTTGGGAGGGCCGGTCGTCCCGGAAGTGTACATGATCATGCAGATGTCCTCCGGGTCATGGCCGATGCCGGGATGACCGGCCGGATATTCCGCGTAGGCCCGGCTCAGCCGGTCCCTGTCTCCGGGAACAGAAACGCCCTCTGCTTCGGATTCCACGTCATTAACGATGATGGCGCTCAGTTTCTCGAATTTGTCAAGGGCCGGCTGGAGGGTGTCCAGCAGCTCGGCCTCCACCACCAGCAGAGAGATGTCGCTGTGATTGACGACGTAGGCCAGGCCGTCGCCCTTCAGCTCCGGGTTGATGGGCACGACGTACATCCCGATCTTCTGCGCCCCGAAAAATATATCCAGAAAGCGGGGGGAGTTGCGCAGGAGCAGGCCGACCCCTTTTTTCTTCTCACCGCCCTGCGACAGCAGGTAGTGGGCCATTTTATTGGCGTTGTCATCCATCTGCCGGTAGGTATAGACTTCATCCCGGTAATATAAAAAATTTTTATCCGGCTTTTTGGCGGCGTTTCTTTCCAGCAGATCCGCCCAGGATATGTCCCGGGGCTGTTTGGAGAGGAATCCTTTCAGGGTGGACAGCAGGTTGCCGTCGGCCGCTTCGCCCGCGAAAAAACGGGCCACTCCCCAGGTTACCTGTCCGGCCATGCGCGCCCGGTTGAGCTGCATGCGCAGCCATTGACGGCGGCCGTAGCGGGGATTGATCATGTCCGGATCGGGGAGGGGGTGGTCGCCGGAAGGCGGCGGATCATCCTCCTGGTAGCACCTGGGATAGACCATTTCGTTGAACTGGGACAATCGCTGATAAAAAAAGCCCGGGTTGAACCAGCGTTCAATGGAAATGGCCCCATCCGGGCAGGCCGCCAGGCAGCAGCCACAGGAGATACAGTTGGTGACGCCCGGTGCCACGGAACTCAGCCAGGGCAGCCCTTCCCGCCATTTCACGGGGCCGGTGTCGCTTTTTATGGAGCGGGCCGGGCATATAAAGGAGCAGATACCGCAGCGCTGGCATTTTTGTTCATCAAAGGCCAGGATGCCGGTGGTCATCTCCTCGGGATCGATATAATCGGGTATTTTCGTCCAGGGTCTCACAATTGGCTGTGTCATTTACTCCCCCTGTTCTTCAATTCTGGGCGGCATGTTGATTCCGTTCACAAACCACTGCACTTCCTGCTTTTCCCGGGGAACCTGGCCGTCAGCCTTGACCTTGGGCCACCCCACGGCGATGCAGTCGTTGAGACGATAAGGATACTTCACGCCGAAATATTTTTTCCATTTGGGCCGGTACATTAACAACTTGATCAGGCCGATCCAGCAGGTGCCGGCGCCCATGCTGTGGGCCGCCAGAACTATGTTCTGGCCGCAGATACCGATGTCCGTCGGGGGGCTGGAAACGCCGCGACGGTCCTCCAGCAGCAGGATCAGGGTGGGGGCGTGATGAAAAACCGGACATTCCTCATTGGCAATGGAGCGCAACAGGCCCATGGGCACCGGGTGCAGTTCATTGTATCTCAGGCGGATGATAAACTTGGCCCAGGGCTTCAGAATTATTTTGCGCCAGGGATTGCGGGTATAATCCAGGAACCACATGAACAGCTTGGCTATTTTGATGGCGTCCTTTTCCATGGCTTCCAGGAGGTCCGGGCTTTTGACCACGATAAATTTCCAGGGCTGGGAGTTGCCGGCCGAGGGCGCGAATCGGGCCGCCTCCAGCAGGCGGCGGATCATGAAATCCGGCAGGGGGGTCTTTTTGAAGGCGCGAATGCTGCGGCGTTCAAAAATGACTTTTTCCACCGGGGTCCACTGGCTCAGGTCCGGCTTGTCCGGTTTTTTCTTTTTTTCTGGGGGCATGAGATAAGGCTCCTTACGGTCCTGGGTTGAGATATCGAACTTACGCCACGGTCCGGGCCGGTGCTTCCAGGATATGCATGCACATGGCCGCTTCTTCGGATCCCAGGGCGCCGCCGCCGTTTTCAGCGATGGCCAGCCTGGGGTTGTCCACCTGTCGCTGGCCGGCTTCTCCCCGCAGCTGGGTGGTCAATTCATGTATCTGGGCCAGCCCGGACGCTCCGATGGGATGGCCGCGGGAAATCAGTCCGCCACTGGTGTTGATGGGAATCCGGCCGGACAGGCCGGTTTCTCCCTGTTCAGCCAGCAGGCCGCCTTCGCCGCGGGGACAGAAGCCCAGGTTTTCCGCCTGGACCAGCTCGCCGAAAGCGGTGGCATCGTGGACTTCAGCCAGGTCGATATCTTCCGGACCGACCCCGGCTGTTTCATATGCCCGCCTGGCCAGGCGTTCGCCGATATCCGGCTGCTCGGAATCAAAAGGTCTGTCCCGGCCGGAGCCGAGAATGGAGGCCCGGACGCGGATGGCGCTGTCGGACAAGCCCAGTTTTTTGACGGTATCTTCGTCGCATAAAATGGCCGCCGCGGCGCCGTCGCCGATGGGCGCGCACATGGCCCGGGTCAGGGGGAAAGAGACGATCCGGTCGGACAGGACTTTTTCCACCGGGACCTCAAAGTTGTACTGGGCTTCGGGGTTAAGAGTGCTGTTAAAATGGTTTTTGGAGGCAATCAGGGCCAGTTGTTCCACGGTGCTGCCGTATTTTTTCATGTGTTGCCGGGCGGCAAACCCGTACACGTCCATAAAGGGGGAGTGATCACCGGTGGACAGCCGGCTCATGCGCTTGACGGTATCGTAACCGAGCCGTTCGCCCATCTGCACGGCCACGGTCAACTGGTCTTTAATCTCCTTGGCCCGCTGCTTGACCGGCTTTTTCTTTTTGGACGACCGGCCGTTGTTTTCGTCCGGCTGATATTTTTGTTTGAAGTCCGCCAGCCATTTTTTTTCTTCATCATTCAAGGCGTAGACCGAAAGGCTCTGGGCGATTTCAACACAATTTTCGATGTCGATACCACCCAGAAATCCGGCGAAGATGGCGGTTTTGTTGGTACTGTATAATTTTTCCGCTCCCAGGGCCATGGTCAGATCGTAAAGACCGCTGGCCACTCCCAGCCAGGCGTGATGAAAGGCGGTGGAGCCGCCGGCGCAGGCGTTTTCCACGTTGGTGATGGGAATGGTGTCAATGCCCATGGGCCGCAGGGCCACCTGGCCCCGGATGCAGTCCTGGCCTTTGCTGTAACCCCAGCCGGAATTGGAAAACCAGAGGGCGTGGAGGTCTTTTTTGTCCAGACCAGCCTGGTCCAGGCAGGCCCGGGTGGTTTCAGCGGCCAAGTCTTTGATGCTTTTGTCCAGATATTTGCTGAATTTGATCATGTGGGTGCTGACCACGTAAACATCTCTCATGGTGAATTTCCCTTGTTGGTTTTGAAAAAGTATCAGCCTGGTAAGCTCTTTTTGGGAATAGACACGAGACGAAACCCAATTTACCAGAATAAACAATGAACGCAACCCCTGACATTTTTTGACGGGTCCGGGTTGAGCCCGGCTGTACCGGATTTTTACGGAAATA
>JBKHHL010000177.1:0-4875 GCA_046539175.1 Desulfosudaceae bacterium | reverse complement strand
AATAACCGGGATGCGTATTCATGTCATTTAATACCAAAGGTTTAAGCAGGCATAACATTTTAAAACGGCTGGCGGTGGTGGCAGCCGTCTTGCTCCTGGCGGCGGCAGGTTGCTGGTTCTATTTTTATTACGATACTTATATTTTCAACAAAAAGTCGCGGGACCTGCTGGAAACCAATGCCGCCATGGTCAAACAGACCGGCGGCTTTAACCAGGAAGCAGTTCTGAACAGACTGGGAAACAACCCGGTTAATGAATTTTACTTCCGCTTTGACGATCATGTCGATCAGGCCGAATATAGCGGCAATCTGGCCGGAGAAAAGATTCAGCCCACCTTATTCAGCCTGGACTTCAGGGACGGCGAGGATCGTTTTTTCACGGCCGTCAAGGAGCAGATTGAAATATCAAACGGTTTGCTGATCATTCCTTCCTTTCAAAACGGTTATATTGAAACCAGCCGGCCGCTGAACATTGATAACTCAAAAATCAGTGAAATCACCTTCAGAATAAAAGCGCGAAAGAGCAATTCCCTGCAGTTCGGATGGAGCGAGCGAAAAGATGCTGACTGGCACGACCCTGACGTTGACAAGGTCCGGCTGGATATTATCCCCGACGGATCATTTCATGAATACCGCGTTAATTTAAAAGACCGCCTGAGCCTTGTCCCCGCCAACATCAAAAAACTTTTCTTACAACCTGCCGCGGTTTCCGGGGATCGGGTGGAAATTGATTATCTTCGCCTGACTTCCCGTGAAAACAGCTATCTGAACGAGGGTTTCGGGACCAGCTATGAAAAAAAGGGCAATCAGGTTCGCCGGGTGATTTTTGCCAGGGCACCCGGCCAACTTCGGTACAGACTGAAGCTTCCGGATAAGAATTGTTATTTGAGTTTCGGCTGCGGGGTCATGAATGAAAATGACCGGGCCGATTTCAAGGTGAACATCCGGCATGGCCGGCAGGAAAAGACTCTTTTTGACAAAAAGATCGATACGGCCGGCAGGTGGCATGATCAAAAGATAGATTTATCCGCCTATGCCGGCCAGACCGTCGAGATTATCTTTAAGGCCGATTGCCGGCGGAACACCATTGCCTTCTGGAGTAATCCGTCCGTTTACACCCGGCCGGAAGAAAAGTTAAACATTATCGTCGTTGTGGAAGACGCCCTGAGAAGCGATCACATGTCCGCTTATGGCTACCGCCGGGAGACCACGCCGGTTAAAACCCGGTGGATGAAAAACGGTCTCCGGTTTGACAATGCCTATGCCCAGGGAACCGTTACCATTACCTCGGTGCCGTCGCTGATGACCTCTCTTTATCCTACTGCTACCGGTGTCTGGAATCCCAATGACAAACTTCATGAAAATTATCTTACCCTGGCTGAAATACTGAGGAACCAGGGTTTTGAGACCGCTTCTTTCACGCTTAATCCCGCCGCCGGTTATATCGCCGGCCTGCATCAGGGGTTCAGTCAGGTTTTTGACCCGGTTCTGGGCCGGGCCAAACGGCTTTATCAATTGGCCGTTCCCCGGTGGATTGAGCAACACCGCGATCGAAATTTTTTTCTGTATCTGCATCTGCTTGATCCTCACGGTCCCTTTGAACCACCTGATTTTTACAACAAGTGGTACCAGCCGGCCCGGTCGTCCAGCGACAGCAGTTTACCAAAAAGATTTTTGATTGATCCTTACTGGGTAAAAAATCCTACCATCGAGGGTAGACGGGCTCTATACGACGGGGAAATATATTATAATGATTATTTCTACGGGGTTTTTCTGGAGAAACTCAAGCAAATGGGCCTGTATGATAACACCCTGATCATATTCCTGTCTGATCATGGCGAACACCTGGGAGAACATGACCTGTGGGGACACCGTCCGCCGGGTTATGTCCAGGGCATTAAAACGCCTCTCATGATGTCCTGGCCGGGGAAACTGCCGGCGGATCGGCAAATCGAGGAGCCGGTCCAGCATATCGACATACTTCCGACCATCCTGGATCTGCTTGACATTGACGCCGGCGTCATTCCCCACCAGGGGCGGTCCCTGCTGCCGCTTATCAACCGCGAAAACGGACTCTTCCGGCAAGATCGGGTCGCCATATCCGAGGAGGTCTTTAACCGGAGAAATAAAAATGATTTTCGTCCCCTGGGGTCAATTTTTTATGAGGAGCGACACCTGCTTTGTTCCACCGGGATCGGCGTAAAATTATTTAACCTCCGGGATGATCCCCGGGAAGTAAAGGGCAAGGTCCTGTCCGGCCGTGCCGCTGAACGTTATGCCGGTTTTCTCGGAGAACTCCAGCGCGATAATACGCGGATACGGAATAATATTATCCGGAATTCGCCGGCTACTATGGAATATGATCCGGAAACTGTCCAACGGTTAAAAGCGCTGGGATATCTTTCCGGCGGACAGGTCGACGGGAAACGGGACCTGCCCGCCGGAGTAATTGCTTCTGTTGAAGAGGACGCCGGCAATTATCAGGTCAACGAGCCGGCAACCGGCCCGCGGCGTGATGCCGGGCGGTCTGTGGACTCCTCTTCGCCCGGAGAGGAAGATTCGGAAACCATTTTTAACAGGCAGTTAAAAAATTATATCAACAGCCGCGATGATTTATCAGAGGCTGAAAAGGAAAAGGAATACCGGCTTTTGCGCGACTGGCAGGAAGAACTCTTTAAAGGTATTCCAGGCCCCTTAAGAGAAAAAATTTTCCGCCATCTGCGATATTATCCCGTGGAAGAAGTCTATTATTTAATGACCAACACGAGTTTCCGGCATCAGCGTCAGGTGGTGCTGGACCAATGCCTGGGTAATTACCGGTAAGGCCCAACCTGTTCGGTTTTTTTGTTTTTTGTCACCGGGTCAGCCGGTTAAGGAGTCCCCGTCCATGTCCGGCTTCAGCCCGAAATGATGGAGGATGGTGGGAGCGATATCCAGTAAATCGCAATTTCTGGTGTTGAGTTTCCGGTTGGAGAATAGAACTCCCGGCACCAGGGAGGGGTCAAGACAGTGGTCGCCGGTCCATTTATCGGTGTTGGGCTCCAGGAGCCGCCGGGGGGTGCCGCCCAGGGCAGACTGCCAGGAGACGCGGCAGCCCCGGTTAAAGCCGATTATCAGATCCGGCGCCCGGCTGGTCCGGGGGCCATGATACAGTTTGGAGGCCGGACAGGCGGAGAGGATCACTTTTTCGCCGGTGGCGGGATTTTCCCATTGCTTCAGCCTGGCGATTAATTCTTCCAGGACAACTTCCCGGCGGGCGGGCTCGATAAGCCCTGATTTTTCCCGGCCTTTCAGATTCAGGAAAATTCCGTTCAGCCCCACGGCATAGGCAGTGGTGCGCTTCCAGTCAACATGTTGGAAAAGCGGCCCGCCGTCTCTGTCGTCCCGGTCCGGTTGGGTGCGCAGGGTCATGAAACCGTTGGCCGCCAGCCAGGAGTTCAGGTGAACGGCGTATTTAAAGGAGGAAAATCCGTGGTCGGAACAAACCATCAGAAGCGTCCGGCTGTCAATCTTTTCCATAACATCGGCAAGAATTCTGTCCAGGCGCTGATAGTATTGTTTGATGACGGTGCCGTATTTTTCAGTCCGGCTCGGGGAGTAGGCCGGATGGCCCGGATCCAGGGTCGCCCAGTAAATATGCTGAATCCGGTCGGTGGTATAAAAGACATTGGCCAGCAGGCCCTGCTGAAAGTTTTCCAGCTCATGCCGGAACATGACTTCCTGTTCTGTCATGATGGTGTCGCACATATCCAGGAAGGTGTCGTCATCAAGCCGGTTTTCCGTCAGGGCCTTGGTGTCTTCGGGAATGCCGAGGGTATGAAAATCACCGAATTTATTCTGAAGTTCCGTGGCGTAGGATTCGGGGTGGGAGATGGCATAACAGGGATTAGCCGGATCGATCTGAACAGGGGACAGGTAAAGTTCGAAGGGCCGGGCGACGCTTTTTAAAAAAAAGCGGCCGATACCGGTTATGGAAGAAAAAGCGTTAATCCTGAAATTCAAACGAATCCAGGGGCTCCATTGGTTTTCAGCCAGCCGGCAGGCGCGACCCTGGATCTCAAGTTCAATTTCCCCGGCCGGAGGCGTCCTTTTGATTTTTAAAGGGACAACCGCCGGGGCGGTGTCCCGGGCACCTTTGACCAGGGGGCCCGGGATGACGGTTTCAGCGGTGTCGTCGCGGAAAGATATGGTTTTCACCTTGTCCCGGCCGGGCCCGTCCGGTTCCGGCCGGCGGCTGGAATAAAAGGTGTAATTGCCCAGTTCTCCCTTTATGTCAGGCACCCCCAGGCCGGCCAGTATTTTCCCGGAAATGTCAGCCGGCGGAAAGGTGACGGGCCAGCGCAGCACCGTGGAAGGGATGCCCGCCGCGGACAGAATTTCCCACATGGCCGGAGAATGCCTGGGATTGGAGAATGATGATCCGGGCAGCAGGCCGCCCCGGTGAGAAAGTATTCCCAGCTCGGGCAGGTAAGTATCCGGATCACGCGTCAGAAAATCAAACAGGCCGTGGCGGCCGGGATTGTGGCCGGTGGCGAGGGACGACCAGGCGACCGGGCTCTGGGGCGGGTTGCTGGTGGCCAGCGGGGAGAAAACACCGGTCCGGGCAAGTCTGGCAAAATGGGGCAGGTCGCCGGCCGACATCATCTGTTTCATTAAAACCGGGTCTAATCCGTCAATGCCAAGTACAATCGCCCTGGCCTCCGGGTCGATGTTCTGGTAACCGGATCTTTCACAGGCCGCCAGTAAAAGCGGCAGGCTGGAGCCGGCCAGCAGGGCCTGTTTGATGAATTCCCGACGGGTTGTCATGAGGATGGCTTTTTAGTTAGTTTCCATCCATAAATGGCCTTTTTCCGCAATCTCTACGTCAAACTGCGGG
>JBKHHL010000044.1:0-17634 GCA_046539175.1 Desulfosudaceae bacterium | reverse complement strand
CGGATATTTCACGGATATTTCATGACTTTTTCCGACTATAGTTGCTTAACCAATAAACTTCAAATGGTTATTAGGATAATTTCGGGCTTTTTTAAAAAGGCAAATTGTAATCGGCTGTTTATGGAATTTCAACTATTTAAATGTCGAAAAAATTTATGAAATATCCGGTCTAAATCCGGTCTAAATCCGGGCTAAATTCTATTTTAAATACCGAACGCTGTGTTAAAATCAAAAAGGCTTTGATCTTACTTTCGTGAAATATACCGGGGAATACAGGGACAGCAGGCTTGCCCGCAAAATTATCGGCCAGATCGAGGCCATCAGCCATCAGGAAATACGCCTTATGGAAGTTTGCGGCACCCACACAGTTTCGATCTTCAGAAACGGCATCCGGACCGTATTGCCCGACAATATCTCCCTGATTTCAGGACCGGGTTGCCCGGTATGCGTCACCGACCAGCAGGAAATCGACGCGGCCATCACCCTGGCCGGCCGGGAAAACACGATTATCGCCACTTTTGGAGACCTGATCCGGGTGCCGGGCAGCGCTTCCTCTCTTCAGCAGGAGCAAAACGCCGGCAATGATATCCGGATTGTATATTCAACCTTTGACGCCCTTGACATTGCCCGGCAAAATCCGGACAAAAATGTTATTTTCCCGGGCATCGGCTTTGAGACCACGGCGCCGACCATCGCGGCCGCGGTTATGGCCGGGCGCCGGGAAGGGCTTGACAATTTTTACGTTTACGCGGCCCACAAACTCATGCCCCCGGCCCTGGAAGCCCTGCTGAACCGGGAGGAGATCAACCTGGACGGTTTTTTGCTGCCGGGGCACGTCTCCGTTATAATCGGGCTGAAGGCCTATCGCCCTTTTTTTGACAAATATAATATCCCCTGCGTCATAACCGGATTCGAACCGGTGGATATTCTGGAGGCTGTTTTCAGACTGACGGAAATGATAAACACCGGTTCTCCCCGGCTGGAGAACTGCTATCCGCGGGCGGTCACGGAAGAGGGCAACCTCGAGGCCAAGAAAATCATGGAGGCGGTGTTTGAGCCCTGCGAAGCGGCCTGGCGCGGAATCGGCCGGATTCCGGACAGCGGGCTCCGGTTTAAAAAAGAATATGAATCTTTTGACGCCGGCGCGCATTTTGAGGTGGAAACACCCGCGGTCCCGCCTCCCAGGGGGTGCGCCTGCGGTGACATTCTCACCGGCAAGCTGACGCCTCCGCAATGTCCCTTGTACAAAAAAACCTGCACCCCTTTGAATCCGGTCGGACCTTGCATGGTCTCAACCGAAGGAACCTGTGCCGCCTATTACAAATACCAGGATTGAAGGTCTCAAAATACGGATTGTATATGGATCAAGATAAAATTATTCTCGATCATGGCAGCGGCGGCCGGGTTTCCAATAACCTGATTACCGAAATGATGCTGCCGGCCTTTGACAATCCTGTTCTGGCCGGGATGGAGGACGGAGCCACCCTGGATATGCCGGGGCGGCGACTGGCCTTTTCCACGGATTCCTATGTGGTGGACCCGGTTTTTTTCCCGGGCGGAAATATCGGCGATCTGGCCGTTAACGGCACCATCAATGATGTGGCCATGTGCGGCGCCACTCCGCTTTATTTAAGCGCCGGCCTGATAATTGAAGCGGGCTTCCCCAGGTCAGATTTACAGCAAATAGTGACCGCCATGGGCAGTGCCGCCCGATCCGCGGGAGTCCAGATCGTGACCGGCGATACCAAAGTGGTGGCCCGGGGGATGATGGACAAAATTTTCATCAACACCTCCGGCCTGGGCGTCATCCCGGAGGGGGTCAGGATTTCCTCCGCCAACGCCCGACCCGGCGATCAAATCATATTAAGCGGCACCATGGCTGACCATGGTATGGCCATAATGTCGAAGCGGCAGGGCCTGGCCTTTGAATCGCCGATTCAAAGTGACAGCGCCGCCCTCAACCGGATGGTGGGCCGGATGCTGGCCGGGTGCCGGGATATTCACGTCTTGCGCGACCCCACCCGGGGCGGAGTCGGCACCGCCTTGAACGAAATCGCCGCGCAGTCCCGAACCGGAATCCGGGTTTTCGAAACCAGACTGCCGCTTAAAGACAGTGTGGCCGGATTGTGTGAATTGCTGGGTTTTGATCCGCTTTACGTGGCCAATGAGGGGAAATTGCTGGCCTTTGTCGACAGTCAAAACGCGGAGGTGGTTCTTGATATCATGAAAAAAGACCATTCGGGCAAGGATGCCTGTATTATCGGAGAAGTGGTATCGGAGCATGCCGGCCGGGTTATCATGGAAACCGCCATTGGCGGAGAACGCATTATTGACATGTTGACCGGGGAGCAGCTTCCGAGAATCTGCTGATACGGGCTTCTTCTGGTGGTAGGAGCGCGTATTATTTTAATCAGGGGCTATCCGGAAAAGAGCGGTGTATGGGATAGTCTCTAATCATCTTGCCAGACAGGTGAAAGGAGAGGTCAATGGACAACGAAAAAAATGAAAAAGAGTTTTATGAACGACTGGAGCAAAAGGGGGTTACGCGTCGGGACTTCATGAAGTTCTGCACTTTTTTGACGGCAACCATGGGACTGTCCGCGGCCTCCGTCACCAAGGTGGCCGAAGTATTCGCGGCACCTCCCAAGAGGCCTCCGGTTATCTGGCTGCACTTTGCCGAGTGCACCGGATGCTCGGAGAGTTTTCTGCGAACCATGTACCCTTGGATTGATGAAATTGTGCTGGAAATAGTCAGTCTGGAATACCATGAGACCATTATGGCCGCCGCCGGCCATCAGGCGGAAGAGAATCTGAAAGAGGCGGTAAAAAAATACAAGGGGGAATTTATCTGTATCGCGGAGGGCGCCATCAGCACCAAGGACAATGGTGTTTACGGCAAAATCGGCGGCCGAACCTTTCTGGAAGTTGCCCAGGACGTCATTCCCAATGCCATGGCCACCATCGCCATCGGCCAATGCGCCTGCTATGGCGGCGTCCAGGCGGCCGAGCCTAATCCAGGCGGTTTTGTGGGGGTAAAAGACGCTCTCAAAATGCGGAGTATCATCAATATCCCCGGTTGTCCGCCGAATCCCATCAACATTGTCGGCACCATTGCCAACTACCTGCTTCTCGGCAAGCTGCCCAAGCTGGATTCCGTCGGCCGGCCCCTGTTCGCCTATAACAAAACCGTTCATGACCAGTGCCCCCGGCGATCCCATTTTGAACTGGGTGAATTCGCTCCGGAATTCGGCTCACCGGAAGCGGAAAAAGGCTGGTGCCTGTACGAACTCGGTTGCCGCGGACCCATGGTATACAACAACTGCCCGACCGCGAAATTCAATGACGGTACCAGTTGGCCGGTCGAAGCCGGACACCCCTGTATAGGCTGCAGTGAACCCGGTTTCTGGGATTACATGTCACCGTTTTATGAGATTATTTAATAAACGGTTATTTAAAGATAAATATCATTTTTGAAGATAGGGGGTAATATGGGCAAGCGAATTACTATAGACCCGATGACCAGACTTGAGGGCCACCTTAAAATTGACGTCGAACTTGAGGGCGGAAAAGTTAAAAATGCCTGGAGCTCAGGTCAGCTTTTCCGCGGTATTGAAATTATCCTGCAGGGACGTGATCCCCGGGATGCTCATCACTTTGTGCAGCGTTCGTGCGGAGTCTGCACTTACGTCCATGCCCTGACCTCGGTCCGGGCCGTGGAAAACGCCATCGGCATCGAGATACCGGAAAACGCCAAACTGATCCGGCGTCTCCTGCATGGCGCCCAGTTCATGCATGATCACATCGTGCATTTTTATCACCTGCACGCCCTGGACTGGGTGGATATCGTTTCGGCCCTTCAAGCCGATCCCCAGAAAACGGCCAAGCTGGCCGATAATATTTCCAACTCTCCCAAGGGCGGCGCCCAATACTTCAAGAGCGTCCGGGACCGCTTAAAAACATTTGTTGACAGCGGCCAGCTGGGTATTATGAACAATGGCTACTGGGGGCACAGTGCCTATAAACTGCCGCCCGAAGCCAACCTGATCGCGTCGGCTCATTATATCGAGGCGCTGCGCCTGCAGGCCAAGACGGCCCGGCTGCATGCCATTTTCGGCGGCAAAAACCCCCACCCGCAATCACTGGTGGTGGGCGGGGTTACCTCGATCAGGGACTTGTCCACGGACCGGATTACTGAATTCAAGTATATCTGGAAGGAATCCCAGGACTTTATCACCAACGTCTATATTCCGGATCTGCTGGCGGTGGCCTCATTCTACAAAGACTGGGGCGGCATTGGCGGTACCACCAACTTCCTGTCCTGGGGTGATTTCGCCCAGAACGGCCGGGAACCGGACAGCTACCTGATGCCGCGTGGTATTATCAAGGATCGGGATTTGAAAAGTCCCTTACGCGCGGACCAGGAGAAAGTTACCGAGCATGTCACCCACGGCTGGTACGCCGAGGATGAGGCCCGGCATCCCTATAACGGGGAGACCAAACCGGTCCCCGGCGATTATGAGCCGGACGGCAAATACACCTGGTTCAAGGCCCCCCGTTATGAAGACGCCTCCTGCGAAGTCGGACCGCTGGCTAGGGTCCTGGTGGCTTATGCCAAGGAACAGCCGGACGTTAAAGAAGCGGTTGACGACGCTTTGAAACAACTGGACATCAAGCCGGACGCCCTTTTTTCGACCCTGGGACGCACCGCTGCCCGCGGCCTGGAGACCTTGATCATCGGCAATGCCATGAACGGCTGGATCAATGATCTGGTTGAGAATATCGGCCGGGGCGACAAAAAAGTATACCAGGAATATGAAATGCCGGATAAAGCCATGGGCTACGGCTTAAATGACGTGCCGCGCGGCGCCCTGGGGCACTGGATTAAAATCAAAGACAAAAAAATATCCAACTACCAGTACGTGGTGCCGTCGACCTGGAATTTCGGTCCGCGCTGTGCCGACGGAAAGCTGGGACCGGTGGAAGAGGCGCTCATCGGTACTCCCATTGCCGACCCCAAGCGCCCCCTGGAAATACTGCGGACGGTACATTCTTTTGATCCCTGTATCGCCTGCGGCATCCACGTTATTGATCCGGATTCCAATGAAGTCTATAAGGTACAGGCGACCTGATAGACAGGCCTGCGCCCGCCCACCCGACAATTTCTTCCGCCTGTCCCGCGTCATGACTCGGGACAGGCGGAAGAAATACGGCAACACTCGCCTGATGCCCATCCGAAATAATTTTTAAAATCAGAAATATTGATGGCGTAAGGCGCAACCCTTACAGGATTAAGAGGTATCGTAAGCATATGGCTGATCCGCATATCATGATTATGGGCGTTGGCAGTATTTTGATGACCGATGAGGGCTTCGGGGTTCGCCTGGTTGAAGCGCTTGAGGACCGGTATGAATTTCCGGACAATGTCTCCCTGGTGGATGGAGGCGTGCTGGGCCTGAACCTGCTCGGAGTCATCGCTGAAGCGGATCACCTGATCGTTGTTGATGCCGTGCGCAACGGCGGCCAACCGGGCGATTTGTACCGTTTAACCGGAGAAGCCATACCGGAGCGGGTCCGCGCCAAAAACTCCCTGCATCAGATCGATTTTCTGGAAACCCTGACCCTTTGCCAGGCCATTGGTGACGTGCCGGAAACCATAGTTCTGGGGGTGGAACCGGCGGACATTGATTCTTTGAGCCTTGAGTTGACGCCGATCATCAGCGGGCGGATCGATTCGGTAATTGAAATGGTACTGGCGGAACTAAACCGGTTGAACACCCCCTATTCTTTCCGAAAAAACCGCAAACCCGCCTCCTGACAGATACCCGCATTTCTATTCCTGCCCCCCACAGGTTAATCATGAACGTACCGGCATTTACGAATAAGCGACAAAGCTGGCGCCAGGCGATGAGATCGGTTTTCCATCCCCGCGTCATCACCATGCTCTTTTACGGTTTTTCGGCCGGCATGCCCCTGCTGCTGATCTTTTCCTCCTTATCGTTATGGCTGCGGGAAGCCGGGGTGGAACGATCCGCGGTAACATTTTTCAGTTGGGCCGCCCTGGGCTATTCCTTTAAATTCGTCTGGGCGCCCCTGGTGGACAAACTGCCCCTGCCGATTCTGACCCGCCTGCTGGGGCGCCGCCGGGCCTGGATACTGGCCTCCCAGCTTCTGATCATAACGGCCATCATCTGGATGAGCCTGACCGACCCGGCCGCCGGCCGGCGCCAGCTGACCGCCATGGCCCTGGCCGCGGTCATGCTGGGATTTTCCGCGGCCACCCAGGACATCGTCATCGACGCCTTTCGGATTGAATCGGTCGGGGTCCGTCTCCAGGCCCTGCTGGCCTCGGCCTATATCGCCGGCTACCGAGTCGGCATGCTGGTGGCCGGGGCGGGCGCGCTTTACCTGGCCGCCTGGTTTGGTTCGGAAAAAGGAGATTACAACTATACGGCCTGGCAGGGGGCATACCTGGTCATGGCCGGCGCCATGGGAATCGGGGTGATCACCACCCTGCTGGTACCGGAACCGAAAGTCAACCGGGAAAACCTGCCGGTCTACCCCGCGGCCAGTTATCTGCGGGTACTGCTCCTGTTTATTCTGGCCGTGACGGGTTTTGTGGTTACCTTTTACTTTTCCGGAGAATGGGCCGGCCGCTTGAAACCGGTCTTAAGCCGGACAGCCGGCAACGCCATCCTGGCCGGTTTCGTGGTGGAGATGCTGCGGCTGGCGGCGGCCCTGCTGGCGGCGATTATCATCGGCCGCCTGGCCCTGGCTGCCGGCCTGGTTCACCGCCGGATGGTGATCGACACCTATGTTGAACCGGTCCGGGATTTTTTCCGCCGCTACGGTCTGGGCCTGGCCCTGCTGCTGTTGTCCCTGATCGGCCTGTACCGCATCTCCGATATCGTGCTGGGCGTCATTTCCAACGTTTTTTACCAGGACATGGGCTTTTCCAAATCCCAGATCGCCGGCATCGTCAAAACCTTTGGATTGTTCATGACCATCGCCGGTGGTTTCGTGGGCGGGGTGCTGTCTACCCGCTACGGGGTGATGCGGATACTGTTTATCGGTGCGGTTCTGGCCGCGGTCACCAACCTGCTTTTCATGCTGTTGGCGGCGACCGGCTACAACCTTCCCCTGCTCTACCTGATCATTTCCGCGGACAACCTGGCGGCCGGACTGGCCTCAGCGGCTTTTGTGGCCTTTTTGTCGGGTCTGACCAATGTCCGGTTTACGGCCATGCAATACGCCATCTTCAGCTCCCTGATGACCCTCTTGCCCAAAATGGGCGGGGGCTACTCCGGCACCATGGTCGACAGCCTGGGTTACCCGCTCTTCTTTCTGGTGACCGCCCTGGTGGGGGTGCCGGTGCTGCTGCTGGTCCGGCTGGCCGCTAAACACCTGGTAATTGAAGATCAGGCTGAGGACGTCGGCCGATAAATCGGGCCGGCGCCCCTGGAAACGGCTTGAAAAAAATCTTTTCGCGGAGGCGGATTTAAGATACAATCTGTTTACAATCCGGCACCGGCTACGTGAGAGAGGGGGATCTTTTTTTGCCGGACAATTCAACCGGAGGGGAGGTTGCTATGGATCTGAATGAGGTTCTGCGCCTGATCAACAACTTCTTTTACAATCATACCTATCTGGCCGTGGCCATTGTGGTGGCCCTGGTCATTATTACCTGCTGGCGACCGAAGCAGGTACTTAAAATTCTGCTGACGATTCTGGCGGCGGCGTTGATCGGCTATTTTCTCTATTATATCGGGCAGGCCATGCTGTCCGGCATGGCCGGCAAAGAAACGATGATCACCAAATAATGACGGCTTCGTAAAAAATTGGCTGTGACGACCGACGGATAAAAAAACCCGACCATTGCCGGGAGGCCTCATGAAACCTCTGAAGACAAAGATATTCACCTGGTTTTCACAGAGCATCACCCCGCCCAATGACGTTCAGATCAACCGCTGGCTGGCCAGCCATCCGGATATTGAAATCGTGGACATGCTGCAATCCGAATCCATGTCCACCTGTGACGGCGAGGTGGAACGTAACCTGAGCGTTACCATCCTTTACCGCGAGACCTGAGCCGGTAACATCACCGGCCGGACGGCTCCTTGTCACCCGGCTTTAATTACGATGCCGCCGGGCTAACCCGGATATTTCATGAAATATCCGGGTTAAGCTTCCAGTTGCCCGGGCGTGATCACAGCGCCGTGTTCCGCTTTTAACTCTTCTAAACCCTTTTTCTGGTTCTCCAGCAACTCAAAGAACTTATCCGGAATCCGCTCTTCCTTCTGATAGGCTTCAGCCTGCATGTCAAGACGATCGATGATCTTATCTATGTACAGGGAGAACTGTTTTTCATACAGGTCGTAAGGATATTCCTTGTTGATCAGGGAAACAAACAGCTCTTTCAAATCCTCGTACCTGGGCAGCCGGCCGATGGGTGTTGTAATCACGGGCACCTCGCTATGGGCCACCCGTTCCAGCCAGGCCAGCCAGACCTTGACGTCTTTTTTCTCGCCCAGCAGCTTCGGGGAAGTCCCGCCCCGGGCTTCGTCCGTCAGAAAATAATTCAATCCGGCCATGACCGGTTTTTTGTCGGCCGCGATCTTGTCACTGCCGAAAAAATCAAACTGGGACGCCATATAATCGCCCAGGGCGCCGGGGATAAACGGGGCGTTGGCCCAGGGAGCGCGCTTGACTCCGCTGGCCCCGACTTCGGTGGCAGTAGCCGCGGAGACGATGCAGGCGCCGATGAGCACGCCGTGATCGGTATCCCGGGCCACCCAGACCGGCGGCATGGTGTCGGCGTCCCGCCCGCTGTAGGTGATGATGCGGGTTTCCACCCCGGCCGGGTTCTCGGCCTCCTCGGAGTAGTTGGACAGGGCGGTGGAGGAAATAGTGCAGCGGGCGTTGGGATGGGAGGGCGGAATTTCCCGGCCGTTTTCATCGGTCAGGCCCTTCTTCCATTCGCCCTGAAAATTCCGGCCGTGATCCGGCATGGGCTCGCCGTGTCCGACCCAGTGGGGCACGCCGTTGTCGTCAATGAGCACGTTGGACCAGATGACTTCCGCGCCGGGCTGGCGCAGTTTCTCCATCAGGACGGGATCGCCCTCCTGGTTGACGTCCTCGACAATCCCGAAAATACCGCACTCCGGGTTGACAGACCGGACCGTGCCGTCGGATTCGATCCACATCTGGGCCAGGTCGTCACCGACAAACCGGTGGCCGGCCATGGCGGTGGTAGTCTTGCCGCAGCCGCTGGGCGCCGCGCCGGTGCACCAGGTAATCCGGTCGCCCGGACCGCTGATACCGGTAATAAACATGTGCTCGGAAAGCTCCAAGCCCCGGTTTTCATAAACAGCCTTATCCACGGCGAACCGGTGATTACCCTTTTTCAGAAGCAACGTGTTGCCGGCGTAGGTACAATTGAAACTGTAGGTGGTCCGGTCCCGGCGATCCATAAAAACCCGGGCATTGGGCAAATCTTCCGGCCGGTTTTTTCCCTCGCTGTGAATGTTGGAGAAATAATGACCCCGGGCCTTTACCTCCTCGTCAAACTTGTCAAAAATATTCCGGTACAGGATTTCAGCGCTGTGGGAAACATAAGCCGAGGTGGTAATTTCCATGGCCGGGTTGGCCACCCGCGCTCCCGCCGGCCCCCGGGAATAAAAACCAACTATCAGGGTCAGACCCCGCATTATTCCGGTCATGTGAGTTCTGATCTCTTCGGCGGCCTCTTCCCGGTTTTTTCGCTGGGCCAGGGAGCTGATATCTTCATCCGGATTGACGATATAAAAAGTACGGTCGATAATACGGCCCTGTTCATCCTTTAAATCAAAATGAATGGTATGATCCGGCATGGGCAGGACTTCTTCCTCTCCCTTTTCCAGGGCGTGCTTCCTGATCCAGGAGCGGTCGGCCTCGCTGCCGGTATTTACGAAAACAGCCTCGGGCTCGCCCATGACAATGGCATTGGCGATTTTAAGCAGGGCTGTTTCGGTTGTTATTTTATCGATTTTGGCCAGGTTGCCGGCGTCCATTTTCCCGGCGAAAACCTCGCGGGCCTGTTCCAGGGTGGTAATATTTCCAATCAACCGGGCGATATCTATTTCTGTCATCTGCAACCTCCTTGCGTTAATAAAATCTTTTTCTTTCTGGTTCTGTCATCGTCAGGCAAATCTTTGGCGAACGATTCAGCCCGGCCATTCGATAACACCGGCATCATCCTTCCGGCCCGTTATTTGGCTCCGATAAATTGATAATCAAATCATCCAGGGACCGCTTGGGCACGTGATGCCGGCCGGCCTCATCGCGCCAGTACCTTATGTCGCCGTCCGGACCCAGGTCGTCGATAACCACCGTTTCCCGGGGTTTCCCCAGCGCCAGCACCAGCATGATTTTCAAATAATCGGGAATGTTCACGGCCTGACGCAGCCGGTCACCGTTGAAAGCGCCGATCATGCAGCCGGCCAGACCCATCTCCCGGGCGCCCAGCATTATGCTCTGGGCGGCGATACCGTGGTCGCACCAGAAGTTATCGGTGAGCCGGGTATCGCCGGCAATAATGATATAGGCGGCCGGCCGCTCCCCCTCGGGCGGTCCGGACCAATCGGTAAGATACCCGGCCCAGCCCAGGCAGGGGAATATGGCCGCGTTGGTGTCCGGCTGCCAGGAAAGGATGAAACGCAGCGGTTGCCGGTTGGCGGCTGAGGCCGACAGACGGGCCAGGTTGACCAGGGTTTTCAGCTTTTCCGGTCCAGGACGATCGTCCTCGTAAAAACGCCGGCAGCTGCGGTTATCTCGGACCAGCTCTTCAATCTTCATGGTCATTACAGACAAATTTTTCTACTATCGGCATGTTCTGCCGAATCCAGGTCAACACTTTGTCAAACTCGTCAACTACCTCCTGTAAGGCTTTCCCGCGATGACTGACGCGGTTCTTCTCCTGGGAGTCCAGTTGAGCGAAAGTCTTTTGCAGAGGGGGGAAATAAAAAATCGGATCATAACCAAAACCACTGGTGCCGACCGGCTCAGTGGTTATTTCGCCCTGGCAACGCCCCTCATAAGTCAGAGCCGCGCCGGTGGGCACGGCAATGGAAATAACGCACTCAAAAGCCGCCCGGCGATCTTCCTGACCGGCCATTTCCACCAGCAGTTTCCGGCAATTATCCTCGTCGGTGGCTTTTTCACCGGCATACCGGGCCGAAAAAACACCGGGCGCGCCGTCCAAAGCCTTTACCACCAAACCGGAATCGTCGGCCATGGCCGGTAATCCCAGCACCCTGGCGGCGAAACCGGCTTTCTTGTACGCGTTTTCGTCGAAAGTGAGGCCGTCTTCCGTAATCTCCGGAATCGGTCCGAAATCGGTCAGATCTTTAATTATGACATCCTGACCACTCAAAAGCGACCTGATCTCCCCGGTTTTACCCGGATTGCGGGTAGCCACTACCAGTACTTTCTCCGGTCTCATATCGTCCTCATTTTACAAGAAAAACAATCACGCCTTTATTTATTAAAATATATATCGAATCTGACAATATTTGTAAAGGGGCTTGACAAAATACGGCCCGGCCGCGGTTCGCGGCGACCAGGGCCTCAGCGCCCCAGCTGGTACTTTCTTACCGCCCGATTGTGCTCAGAGAGATTGGTGGAAAAATGGTGAGTGCCGTCTTTTCTGGAGACAAAATACAAATATTTTGTCTCCGCCGGATAAAGAGCCGCTTCCAGGGAAGCTTCTCCCGGATTGGCAATGGGTCCGGCGGGCAGGCCGCGCAATCTGTAGGTATTATAAGGCGTGGGCGTGTTCAGGTGCTTCCGGGTAATATCGCCGTCAAAAGCCTCTATCCCGTAAATCACCGTGGGGTCACTGTCCAGGCGCATGCCTTTGGCCAGACGGTTGTGAAACACGGACGAAATCAAGGGCCGCTCCCGGGCCGAGCTGGTCTCTTTTTCGATGATTGAGGCCAGGATGACTATTTGGTGCCTGGACAGCCCCAGCTCTTCAGCCCGCTCCTGGCGGGATTGATCAAAAACCGTCAGAAACCGGTCCACCATGGTCTCGACAATCTGAATCGGAGACACACCGGCTTCAAAATAGTAGGTCTCCGGAAAAAGGTAACCTTCCAGACTGACAGCCGCGATCCCCAGGGATTCGATCAGATCGGGCTGATGGGCCGCGGCCACGAAATCGTCCGGCTCGGCCAGGCCGACCTGCCCAACCAACCCGGCAATCTGATCAATATTATAGCCTTCCGGAACCGTCAGCTGGTGAAGGATCACCTCTCCCCGAATCAGTTTGTCCAGGATATCGGCCGGAGGCATGGCTCCGGACAGACGATATTCTCCGGCTTTGATGACACCATCTTTATGATTAGTCCGGATCAATATCTTGAACAGATCGGGTTTGTCTATAATACCCCGCTGATGCAGCCTGGCAGCCACCAGGCTGAACCCCGCCCCCGGCGGCACCTCCACCACTTGTCCCGAAGCTCCGGGATCGGCGGGAGAGGAGGCATAATCGTACAGATACCACCAGGCTCCGGCGCCCCCGATGGTAGCCAGCAGCGCCAGAACCAGAAAACCGGTAGCAATTGATTTGAATTTAACAGGCATAAACTTATTGTTTATCATTTTTTAACCTGAAAACACAAGTCCATTTCCAAGGCGCTGCCGAACCTTTTCAGGCCGACCCGACCCGGCTTGACAGGTGACGCCTTTTCCGGCTAAATTAAATCTGACGCTGGCCGCACTGAAGGGGACGGTGCCGGGCCGGGGACCAATACCATAAAAAAATTCTTTATTCCCATAATGCCCTTGAAAACCAACAACACTGCCTGCAAAACCCGAAAAAGCGCCACCACCCGGAAAAAAATCCTGGCGGCCGCCCGGCGGGTTTTTGCCCGGCATCCTTACAAAGCGGCCACCATGCGGATGATCGCGGCTGAGGGTGATTTTGACCACCCTCTCATTCGTTACTATTTTTCCACCAAAGCGGACCTGTTCGCCGCGGTGGTGGCCGACGCCTGCGAAGAGTATTACCAGGCCACCCTGTCCTGGTTCGATGGTCTGGACCGGCTCTCCCCCCAGCAGGGGCTGTCGCTTTTCATCGACCGGCTGCTGGATTACAGTTTCACCAATCCGGAATTTTTTAAAATCCTGGCTATCAACTCGGTCCTCCAGAGCGAGGCCGACATCCTGCCCGGTTATGACGCCATTCCCCGGGTCCTGTCCAAAACCCACGCCCTTTTGAAGCAATCACTGCCGACCACGGCCGCCGCCGAAGAAATAGAAGCCTTTGCCAATTGTTTTGATTCCCTGGTCGTCTCTTTTCTGGGGGCGGGCAACTGCCAGGCCATGGTCCTGGGCCTGGACCCCTCCGGTCCCCGGTACCGCCAGTGGATCAAGCAGACCCTGCTTTACGTCTTCACGCCTCTTTTAGAAAAATATGTTATTTCAGATAATTAAGGTCGCGAAAAGGGCTCCGTCGGCCTCCGCTTCCTGAAAACCGAATTGACTTTTGCCGCTTACTTGATATATTGATATTTTTGTAAAAAGTCCGGCCCCGGCCATTCCGGCAAAGGCCGGAAGCCAATCCCGTCGATACGGCCAAACAAGGGGGATGCCGCCATGAGTGAACAATTCGCCGCCCACTCCTGCCAGGAGTACTTCAACCGGGAACACCAGATGCTTCGCCAGGCTTTGCGGGAGTTTGTCAAAAAGGAGATGACCCCTTTTGTCGAGGAATGGGAAGCGGCCGGCGCCTTTCCCCGGGAGCTTTATAAGAAAGTGGCTGACCTGGGCTTCCTGGGGATCGGTTTTCCGGAGTCCATCGGCGGTTCCGGCGGCGACGTCTTCAGCACCATCGTCTTCAACGAGGAGACGATGCGCTGCGGCGCGGCCGGGGTGGTGGCCGGCCTGGGCTCCCACGGCATCGGCCTGCCGCCCATCGCCCTCAAGGGCACCCCGGAACAGATTGATAAATTCGTCAAGCCGGTCCTGGCCGGCGACCGCGTCGCCGCCCTGGGCATCACCGAAGCCGGCGGCGGTTCCGACGTGGCCAACCTCCAGACCACGGCCACGCGGGAAGGTGACCAATACGTGGTCAACGGCGGTAAAACCTTCATCACCAGCGGCATCCGGGCCGACCAGTTGACCTGCGCCGTCCGCACCGGCGACGCCGGCGCCCACGGCATCAGTTTCCTGGTCATTGAAGCCGACACCCCGGGTTATGCCACCGGCCGCAAGCTGGAAAAAATGGGCTGGCTCTCCTCGGACACGGCCGAAATATTCTTTGACAACTGCCGGGTGCCGGCGGCCAACCTCATCGGGGAAGAAAATTCGGGTTTTTATACCATCATGGAAAACTTCCAGATGGAACGGCTGCAACTGGCCATCATGGCCAACATGACGGCCCAGATGGCCCTGGAAGAATCAGTCAAGTACGCCCGCCAGCGGGAAGCCTTCGGCAAAACCCTCAAGGGTTTCCAGGTCATCCGTCACAAGCTGGTGGACATGGCCACCCTGGTCGAGGCCAGCCGTGAATTCACCTACCGGGTGGCGGCCAAAATCAACGCCGGCCAAAACCAGGTCAAGGAGATATCCATGGCCAAAAACTTCGCCTGTCAGGCCAGCGATCAGGTCACCTACGAGGCGGTCCAGATTTTCGGCGGCTACGGCTACATGCGGGAATACCTGGTGGAGAGACTTTACCGGGACAACCGCATTCTCTCCATCGGCGGAGGAACTACCGAAATCATGAAGGAAATCATCGCCGGCTTCGTGGTATAAACAATCATGATCCAACAAAACGCGACCATATTGGATAACCCGGCCGTCGCCCCTGACTGCCGCAAGCTGATCCTGGACAGCCCCGGCCTGGCCGGTCCGGCCGTGCCGGGTCAGTTCGTCATGGTCCGGCTGTCCGGCGGTGAAGCGCCCTTCCTGCCCCGCCCCTTTTCCATCCACCGGGTTTCCCCGGACAGAACCTCCCTGGAGATCTTATATAAGGTGGTCGGCCCGGGCACCCGCGAAATGGCTTCCCTGGCGGCCGGGGACACCCTCAACCTGGTCGGCCCCCTGGGCCGGGGATTTGTCATCCCGGATGAGGTTGGGCAAATCACCCTGGCGGCCGGGGGCATGGGCGTGGCCCCCCTGGTCTTTCTGGCCGAAACCCTGGCTAAATCCGGCCGGGACCTGGCCGGTTGCCGCGTTTTCATCGGCGGCTGCGGCGACAGCGACATCCTCTGCCGGGACCGCCTGGCCGCCCTGGACCTGTCCCCGGAGATCACCACCGAAGACGGCAGTTGCGGCCGGGCCGGACTGGTGACGGCGCCCCTGGAAGAACACCTGACCGAAACCCCGCCGGACCTGGTCTGCGCCTGCGGTCCCCTGCCGATGCTGGCCGCCGTGGCCGGCCTCACCAGCCGGCTGGGAATAGAATGCCAGGTTTCCATTGAAACCATGATGGCCTGCGGCATCGGGGCCTGCCTGGGATGCGCCGTCCGCCCGGCCGGCGACAAAGATCACTATCTTCACGCCTGCCGGGACGGCCCCGTGTTCGACACCCGAAAGATCGATCTCAACAGCCTGGTCGGAAAGCGGCGGCCCTGAGACACAAATTTCACTTCCGGGATATGACACCAGTGGGATGGTGTTGATCGGAGAACTTTTTACAAGGCCATCTTTTTTTAAGTTGACTTGCTTTTGGCAAGTGTGATAAATAATACGTTTTAATTTGCCAGACGGTTTGTCATGAAAGAAGAAACCAGACAGTCTGTCCGGGAACTGGCCTATTACAGCAGCCTGGGCCTTTCGGTCGGACTGGCAATTTTTATCGGCCTTTTTGCCGGAATATTTTTGGACAAACTACTGGGAACCCAGCCGATCATGATGTTTGTCATGCTCGGCCTGGGGATTGCGGCTGGATTCCGGAATATTTTCCATGCCATGGCCAGAGTAAAAAGACAGGACCTGCGAGACCGGGATATCCGGAAAGAGCGGCAAAATAACGGCCCGAAAAAAGACCCGAAAAAAGACCCGAAAAAAAAATGATAAAAAACAACCCCAACAGCAGTCTGGATCAGCGACTCGTCAGCCTGGTTACGCGAACGAACTGGATTCTGTATGCCGCGCTGGTCATATCCGGACTGATTCTGATGGATGCCGGATTTGTCTGGGGCATTATCTGCGGTGGTCTGATCGTTACCGTTAACTTCCATTTATTATCCAGGACCTTGAAAAAAACTTTTCAGATGTCCTTCAAGCCCTCCAGCGGTCTGGTCATTTTAAAATATTTTTTCCGCTTTATTCTTATCGGCCTGATCCTTTATCTGTTGATCTCAAACCACATGGTTGACCCGCTGGGTCTGGTCACGGGATTGTCCGTGGTCGTTGCCAGTATGATGGTGGCAACCCTGTACGCAATTAAAAACCTATTGTCAGGGGAGGCGATTTAAGTTGGAACATCCATACCTTCTTTTCGTGAAAATTTTTGACATGATGGGACTGGGGCATTTTGCCCATGATTATAAACACGTTATCTACTCCTGGGTGGTAATGATAATCCTGGTGGTGGTGGGAGCTCTGGCCGCCAAAAACGTCAGCATTATTCCTTCCCGGCTGCAGAACTTTTTTGAAATTGTAATTGCCGGCATCGAAGATTTCATGATCAGCATTACCGGAGAAGAGGGGCGCTGGTTTTTTCCCCTGGCGGCGACCATCGCCATTTATGTCTTCTTCAGCAACCTCATGGGGCTTATCCCGGGATTTTTTCCGCCCACCGCCGACATCAACACCCCCCTGTCCTGCGCCCTGGTGGTGTTCGTGTTCACCCATTTTATCGGCATCAAGTACCATGGCGCCAAATACGTCAAACACTTTCTGGGACCGGCCTGGTGGCTGGCCTGGCTGATTATGCCCATTGAAATCATCGGTCACCTGGCCCGGGTGCTCTCCCTGACTTTCCGTCTGTTCGGCAACATGATGGGCCATGAACTGGTGCTGATGATCCTGTTCATGCTGGCCGGCGCCTTCCTGGCTCCGCTGCCGATCATGGCCCTGGGCATCCTGGTCTGCTTTATTCAGGCCTTTATCTTCTTTATTCTGTCGGTAATGTACTTTACCGGCGCCATGGAAGAGGCTCATTAGCCCGCCGGCGACCCTATCGCGTAACCCGGTTTTTTTAGCCGGCTGAAACATGAAGCGTTGTTGTATTTATAAATAGACAGGAAGAAGCGAATCGATTAATTTATTGAACCCTTGAAGGAGGAAAAGAAATGGAAATTGAAGCAATCAAAATTTTGGTGGCATGTGTTACGGCAGCCGGTTTTGCCATCGGCATCGCGGCGGTTGGTTGTGGTATTGCCCAGGGTATCGCTCTGAAAGGCGCCGTTGAAGGCGTGGCCAGAAATCCGGAAGCCTCCGGCAAAATCACGGTGACCATGCTGATCGGTCTGGCTATGATCGAATCTCTGTGTATTTACGCGCTGGTTGTCTCGCTGATTCTGATTTACGCCACTCCCATGGCCGGTGAAGTGTTCAAACTGATGGGCGCCTAACCGTCACCAGACAGGCAACATAATTAGTTTCCATCCATAAATGGCCTTTTTCCGCAATCTCTACGTCAAACTG
>JBKHHL010000043.1:0-17709 GCA_046539175.1 Desulfosudaceae bacterium | reverse complement strand
GCTGAAACTATCAGCGGCGGCCGCTAAAGTCAACCTGGCGCGAACCACGGCCAATGACCGGACTTTACAATTGTTTAAAAGAATGTTATAATAATTTATTATGTTTGCCGAACAGGAGCTGGACAGAATAACCATCTGGCAGGGTGATATCACTACCCTGGAGGTTGACGCCATTGTCAACGCCGCCAACAAAAGCCTTCTCGGAGGCGGTGGAGTGGACGGCGCCATTCACCAAGCGGCCGGTCCGGAACTGCTTGAAGAATGCCGGCAGCTGGGCGGGTGCCCCACCGGCGAAGCCCGGATCACCAAAGGATACGACCTGCCCTGCCGCTACGTTATTCATACGGTGGGGCCGGTTTACAGCCAAAACAGCCCGGAGGTCGGCCGCCTGCTGGCCAATTGCTATCGCAACAGCCTGGAACTGGCGCATCAATATGGTTTAACTTCAGTGGCCTTTCCCGCCATCAGCTGCGGCGTGTACGGCTATCCCATTGAAGAGGCCGCCCCGATCGCGATCAAGACAGTGGGCGAGGCGCTGCGGGCCAGGCCCGCTATCAGCCGGGTTATTTTCGCCCTCTTTTCAGACCATCATTACCGCCTTTACCGGGAAACGGCAAAGACATGAACAGGCCGGTTTTTGATTGACAACCCGCCTGTTCATCCTTAAATTATGTTTAAATGGCGCGCCAGGCGAATAAAAGTTTTGCCGGGCGGGCGCTATGGTGTTAAAATTGTTACCTTTGGTTGCTATTTTAACAATATTTTCCGGAAATTATTTCGGTTAACAAAATTTAATCCATAAGGGGGTTAATTATGAGCGACATTGAAATCACCACCCCTGCCCAGGAGCAGATTGGTGAATATTTCAAGGACAGAGAGATTCAGCCCATCAGAATTTTTCTCAACGAAGGCGGCTGAGGCGGCCCATCTTTTGCAATGGCTCTGGATGAGCCAAAAGAGACGGATCACGTGTATGACATCGGCGATTACAAATTTATCGTGGATAAAGTTTTCATGGAAAAGGCCAAACCGGTCAAAGTTGATTTCACCCGCTTCGGGTTTGCCATCTCTTCCAGCATTGAGCTGGGACAGGGGTGCGGCAGCTGCGGAGATCAGCAGCATGGTTCCTGTTGCAGCTGAGCGAATCCGTGAATTGTAAAAATAAGGCCCGTCTTTTTCGCCCCGCCGGAAAAGACGGGCTTTTTTTGTGGTGGGACCCGGGCTTGACCCCTTTCGCGCTTCATGGTAATACCTCGTATTAATACCTTCGATACCGGAACATATCACAACAGACAAGGAGTTATGATGGAGGCAGTCACCTATACCCTGGAAAATGAAGTGGCGGTAGTTTCGCTCAACAGCGATGAAAACCGCTTCAACAATGACTTTCTGGAAAGTTTTCTGGAAACCCTGGATGAAATCGAGATCAAAACCGATGCCCGCACTATGGTGGTGACCTCCTCCCATGAAAAAATATTTTCCAACGGAATTGACCTGAACTGGCTGTCGCAATTTATCAATGTCGGCGATACCGACAAGGTCAAGGAATTTCTCTACCGGCAGAATGACATGTTCCGGCGGATCGTCACCTTCCCTCTCATCACCATCGCCGCCATCTCCGGGCACGCCTTTGCCGGCGGGGCTATTCTGGCCTGCGCTTTTGATTTCCGGCTGATGCGCTCGGACCGGGGTTATTTCTGTTTTCCGGAAGTGGACCTGGGCATCCCCTTTCTGCCCGGCATGCTGGAACTGCTCAAGTCGGCCATTCCTCTTTACAAGATGAATGAGATGCAATACCTGGGTTCCCGGCTTACCGCCGAGGAATGCCGGAAACACCATATCGTCACCAAGGCCTGCCATCAGGAGGAGCTGATGAAGGAAGCCCTGGCTTTCGCCGGAACCTTCAACAAAGACCGAAAGACCATAGGTGAAATGAAGCGGCGCATGAACCGCCATATTATTCAGGCCATTGACAGCGAAGACCCGCCTTATATTGAACAGGGTCGCCTGGTATAACATGGCCACGAGCCGCGCTGTAAACCGCATAAACCAGGGAGTATCTTATGAGCAGTGTCCAAGAGGCCATTTTCAACCGCCGAAGTATCAGAAAATACGAAGACCGCGATGTTTCCGCGGAAACCGTCCAAAAACTCCTGGAGGCGGTCCGTTGGGCCCAGTCCTGGGCCAATACCCAGTGCTGGGAAGTAGTGGTGGTCCGTGACCCGGACGTTAAGGAAAAGCTCAGCCAGGCGACCCTGAAAGGCAATCCTGGTCAAAAAGCCATCACAGCCGCCCCGGTAGTGCTGGTCCTGTGCGCCCGACTGCAAAGCTCGGGGTATTACAAAAACGTCGCCACCACCAAGTTCGGTGACTGGTTCATGTTTGACCTGGGAGTGGCCGCCCAGAACATCTGCCTGCGGGCCCATGAACTTGGTCTGGGCGCGGTAGTACTGGGCTTGTTCGACCATGATAAAACCAGGGAAATTCTGAGCGTGCCGGAAGGCTACGAAGCAGTCACCATGATACCGGCAGGCTATCCCGCCAAGACCCCCTCCGCGCCCAAGCGCCGGGAAATCGACGAGTTCACCCATTACGAGGTCTTTTAACCAACCTCCGCTGATTCCGTTAAAAACCAGAACCGATCAGTTCGGATCAGATATAATTTTTCCCATAATCCCCGAGCAATGAGACCTGGATTCCTGTCACTGGATACTCATCTCACAGAGGCCACCCCAGAGCGACCATCACAAAGTAACGCCTCATAGAGTCAGCATCACAGTTGACAAACCGGATTGTCTGTGATAATCTTTTATCATCTTTTTCGGGCTTTCTTTCTTTCCATAATCTCACAACAAAGTTTTATCCGGAGTTTTTTGACACTGCTGATAAACATGGTTTATTGCTGTTAACAATGGCCGGTTTTCGGTGAAAAGGATCCACCGCTTATGGATATGAAGCGCAGCTATTATGAGGACGTGGAGGCCTTTTCCTCGGTAGTGATCGTTTTCTGGATTAGCGCTCTTCTCATCTTTCTGGCGGCTTTTCCCTTTCTGTTCAAAAACTATTATATTTACGTGGCCAATTTCATCGCCATCAATATCATCGTGGTGGTGGGGCTGAATCTCCTGGTGGGATACACCGGCCAGATATCCCTGGGCCATGCCGGCTTTTTCGCGGTCGGCGCCTATGGCACCATCATCCTGATGACCCAGGCCCATATGCCGTTTCTGGCGGCCCTGATCCTGGCGGCCCTGGCCGCCGCCGGCCTGGGGTTTTTAATCGGCCTGCCGGCCCTGCGGCTGGAGGGTCCCTACCTGGCCATCGCCACCCTGGGTTTCGGCCTGACCATCACCCAGGTTATCGGAAAAATCGACCTGTTCGGCGGCCGGCAGGGGTTGCAGGCGCCGGACCTGATCGTCTTCGGCCGCCACCTGAATACCGACCGCGAGTTTTATTTTTTGGCCATTACCATCACCGTCCTGCTGGTGCTGTTCGCCCGCAACCTGGTCCGAACCAGGGTGGGACGGGCCTTTATCGCCATTCGCGACGCCGATATCGCCGCCGAAACCATGGGCGTCAACCTCCTGCTTTACAAAACCCTGGCTTTTGCCGTCAGCGCCTTTTACGCCGGTGTAGCCGGCGGCTTGTACGCTTTTGTGCTGCGGTTTATCGATCCGGAAATGTTCAACCTGTTCATGTCCATCATGTTTCTGACCATGGCGGTGGTGGGAGGTCTCGGTTCGGTCATGGGACCGATCGCCGGGGCCATCCTGCTGGGCTGGCTGGACCTGGAACTGCGCAACATTCTCAGCATTCCCCATCTGGGGGAATGGCTGCGGGATTTATCCCAGAGTTATTTTTCCCTGACCGGGGTGGCCAACATTCAATATATAGTTTTCGGCACCATTCTGATCATGATCATGCTGTTTGAACCCCTGGGAATTTATGGCTTCTGGATAAGGATCAAGAAGTACTGGCGAACCTGGCCCTTTTAATTAAAGGAGAGTCATGACAGAATTTCTGCAAATGATTACCGGCGGCGTCGCGGTCGGCAGCACTTACGCCCTGATGGGACTGGGCATGGTGCTTATCTACAAGGCCTCGGAAGTTCCCAATTTTGTCCAGGGGGAGATGGCCCTGCTGCCGGTGTTTATTGCCTACCTGATCATGAATTCTTTCGGCCTGCCCGTTTACGCGGCCTTTGCCGGCGCTCTTTTGTTCTCCCTGTGCCTGGGCTGTTTTCTGGAATTCGCCGTCCTGCGCCGGGCCAAGGAGCCCAACGTGCTGGGGCTGATCATCATCACCATCGGACTGGAAATGGTCCTGCTGGGCCTGGTCTCCTGGAAATTCGGCGCCGATCAGCGCACCATGGACTTTCCCATAACCGCCTACGACAGCATCATAGTCGGTGATTTTTATATCAGCACTCTTAACCTGATCACCCTTATCAGCGCCCTGGTGATCATGATGGCCCTGTTCCTGTTTTTCCGCTTTTCCCGGTTCGGGGTGGCCATGAAGGCCACCCAGCAGAACGAAACCGCCGCCCGGCTGATGGGGATCAAAACCAACCGGGTCAAAATGGTCACCTGGGGCATTTCATCATTTGTGGGCACGGTGGCCGGTCTGCTCCTGTCGCCGGTTATCATGGAACCTTACATGATGTGGGACCCCATGCTGAAGGGATTCGCCGGGGCGGTGGTGGGCGGCATGACTTCCCTGCCGGGGGCCGTCTTCGGAGCCTACCTCGTCGGCATCGTGGAACACCTGTTCGGCGGCTATGTCTCTATTGAATTCAAATCGGTGGTGGCTTTCGTGGTCATCGTCATTGTGCTGTGCGTCAAGCCCAGCGGCCTGTTCGCGCGGCATTACATAAAGAAAGTATAGGCCGGCACTTTACCGGCCGCTGGTTGCTCCAGCCGGTAATCACAGGTCCGGATGGTAATAACCAAAAACAATTAATTATTCAGGGGGGCATCATGAAAAAGATTATTCTGGTCGCGTTAACAAGTCTGGCGCTGATGCTGGCGGCCGGCTCACCGGTTCCGGCCGAAGTCGGAGTAACCGACGATGAAATACATATCGGCCAGTGGGGTCCGCAAAGCGGCCCGGCCGCGCCCTGGGGAGCGGTCGCCCGGGGCACGGACGCCTATTTCAAGATGATCAACGCCCAGGGCGGCATACACGGCCGCAAAATAGTTCACCACTATTTTGACGACGCTTACAATCCCGCCAAAACCAAGGCCGGCGTCAAGCAGCTCCAGGAGCAGGAAGGCATGTTCTGCTGGGTCAGCGGCGTGGGCACCGCCTGCGGTCTGGCCGTCCGGGACTACCTCATGGAACAGAAGATTCCCTGGTTCGGACCGTCAGCCGGATCCCGCCACTGGGTTGATCCGCCTTTCAAGTATCTGTTCAACGTCTACCCGCTTTATCTCGGCGACGCCCAAGTCCTGTGCCAATACGCCGTCAAGGAGATGGACAAAAAGAAAATCGCCATCGCCTATCAGAATGACGACTACGGCAAACAGGGACTGGAAGGGGCCGCCCACCAGCTGGCCAAGTACGACATGGAACTGATCGAGACGGTACCGGTATCGCTCACGGACACGGATATGATTCCGCACGTTTCCAAGCTGAAAAAAGCCGGGGCCGACACGGTCCTGCTGTTCGTGACTCCCGGCCACGTAGCCCGGATCATGGGCACGGCCAAAGCCATGCAGTTTGATCCCCAGTGGATGTCCACTACTACCTGCGCCGACTTTCCTTTGATGATGAATATTACCAAGGGCGCCTATGAAGGAGTCATCACCGCCTCTTTCGGAGTCATTGATCCTTCCGGTAAAGTCGGCCAGGTATTAAGAATGGAAAGCCCCTCCGATTTACTGAAAAAATACAAGGAAGAGGCCTTTGACAAGTTCGCGGCCAAGGATGAACGCTGGAGCTACACCTTCTGCGCCGGCATTGCCTATGCCGAACCCCTGGTCCAGGCCCTGGAAGAATGCGGCCGCGACCTGACCCGGGAAAAACTGGTCCAGGCCCTGGAAGAGCTGGACGATTTTAAGGGACTCATGGGGGAGGTGCAATACGAACCCTTTGATCCTGACGACCCCCTCTGCCGGGTAGGCCAGAGCGAAGTCTTTTTGCAGCAGTGTACGGCCGACGGCGGCTCCAAGATTCTGACCGACTGGGTCAAAACGACCTACCTGCCCCGGGAAGAATAACCCGGCCGGGGGCCCCGGCGGGAGCAATGATCCACGGGCGCGCGGCGGTCAAACCGGTCGGCGCGCGCCTTTTTTCAACAACAGGTATTAAAAAATATGAGCTTTTTCGCGGTTCATGATCTTTCCATGATATTCGGGGGCCTTAAGGCCCTGGATAACGTCGGCCTGGAAATCACCCGGGGGCAGGTCTTCGCGGTTATCGGCCCCAACGGCGCCGGCAAGACCACCCTGTTCAACTGCGTCAACGGCATCTATCCGCCCACCAGCGGAACAATTATGTTCCAGGGCCGTAACCTGGTAGGGAAAAAGCCCGATAAGGTGGCCCGGGCCGGAATCGCCAGAACCTTTCAGAACATCGAACTGTTCGACCGCGCCAATACCATGGAAAACATCATGCTGGGCCGGCATCTTTTCATGAAGACCGGCTTGTTCCGGGGAGGCCTGATGTGGGGCCGGCGGTCCTTTGCCGGCAAAGAAGAACAGGCCAACCGGCGCAAAGTGGAAGAGATCATCGACCTGCTGGAACTGCAATCGGTCCGGGACAAATTCGTGGGCGATCTGCCCTACGGCATCCGCAAAAAAATTGAACTGGGCCGGGCCCTGGCCACGGAACCGAAACTGCTGCTGCTGGACGAACCCTGCGCCGGCATGAACGCCGAAGAAAAACAGGACATGATTTTCTGGATAAAGGACATCCAGGATGATCTGGGCATCACCATCCTGCTGATCGAACACGACATGACCATGGTAATGGACATCTCCGACCGCGTCCTGGTGCTGAATTTCGGAAGCGTGATTGCCGAGGGAACACCGGACGAAGTCCGTCAGCACCCGGAAGTACTCAAGGCCTATCTGGGAGAAGACGACGAATCTTAGCCGGAATATTTCATGAAAGATTCCGGCTAACCGCTCTTTCATACCCCCTACCGATAACGAGGCGAATCGTGGGCGCTCTGCTTGAAATAAAAAATATTGAAACCTATTATGACCTCATCTGCGCCGTCCGGGGTGCCTCTTTAGCGGTTGAAAAAGGCAGTATTACCGCCATTCTCGGCAGCAACGGCGCCGGCAAGACGACCATCTTAAAAACCGTCATGGGCCTTATCGAGGATCAGCCCGACAAGGGCACCATCACCTTTGAGGGGCACCGTATCGACGGCCGGGACACCGACCGGATCGTCCGCCGGGGCATTTCCTACGTGCCGGAAGGACGGGAGGTTTTTGAAGAGCTGACGGTCCGGGAAAACCTGCTCATGGGAGCCTATACCCGCCGCGACAAACAAGAGATCAAGTCTGATTTTGAGCGGGTCTACAACTATTTTCCGGTCCTGCGGCAACGGGCCGGCCAGTGGGCCGGGACCCTTTCCGGCGGCGAGCAGCAGATGCTGGCCATCGGCCGGGCCCTGATGAGCCGCCCCACCCTGCTTTTTTTAGATGAACCCTCCCTGGGCCTGTCTCCGCTTCTGGTCAGAGACATTTTCAATATTATCAAGGCTATTAATGCCGAAGGGGTTACCATTCTGCTGGTGGAGCAGAACGCCAGAAAAGCCCTGGAAATATCGGAAAACGCCCTGATCATCGAAAACGGCCGGTTCGTACTAAAAGGGCCTTCCGCCGAACTGCTGGAAGATGAAAACGTCAAGGAATTTTACATGGGGGTCCGCTCGGAAGAGTCGACCAAGGGATATCAGCGCTGGAAACGAAAAAAGGTGTGGCGATAAATGAGGCCTGATCTGGAAACAGCCGCTAATTTTGAGGTGGAACCGACCACTACCCCGCGGGTCTTCGCGGAAACCGTCGCCGCCCACGGTGACCAGGTAGCCATGCGCTACAAGGATTACGGCCTGTGGCATGATATCACCTGGCGGGATTATTATGACACGGCCCGGGCCCTCAGCAGCGCCCTCATCTCCATGGGGCTGCAAAAAGGAGATTGTGTCTCCATCATCGGGGACAACTGCCCGGAGTGGGCCATGATCGACATGGCCGTCCAGTGCGCCGGCGGCGTCGCGGTGGGCATCTACACCACTAACGCCTGGCAGGAAGTGGCTTATGTCGTCAACCATTCCGAATCCGTTTTTCTGTTCGCGGAAAACGAGGAGCAACTGGACAAGTGGCTCCACTTCCGGGAAGAGGCCTCTACCCTTAAAAAAGTAATAGTCTGGGATACCAAGGGATTAAGGGATTTTACCGATCCCATGGTGATGTCATATCAGGACCTGCTGGAAATTGGTCAGGCCCTCGATCCGGCGGAGGTGGACCAACGAGTCCGGGACCTGGTTCCGGAGGATCTGGCCGTGCTGATCTACACTTCCGGCACCACCGGTCCACCCAAGGGCGCCATGCTGACCCACCGCAACGTCACCTGGATGGCCGCCGCTGTTGAGGCCCAGAACCGGATTTACGGCCGGGACGAGGTTTTGTCGTTTCTGCCGTTGTGCCATATCTTTGAACGCCTCTTTTCCGTGTTCGCGCATATGCGCTACGCTTACATCGTCAATTTCGTGGAAAAACCCGACACCGTCACGGACAACATGATGGAGGTTTCGCCGACGGTCGGCTACGCCGTGCCCCGGATCTGGGAAAAATACTATTCCTCCATCCAGATTCGCATGGCCGAAGCCACCTGGTTCAAGCGCCTGGTTTACGGTCTGGCTTTTAAAACCGGCCTGAAACGGGCCACCATGAAAATGAATTTTCAGCCGGTTCCCGTTTATCTGGAAGTACTCTTCAGGCTGGCCCACCTGGCCGTATTTAGAAAATTAAAAGAGCGGCTGGGATTTGACCGCATCCGGGTGGCCTATTCCGGGGCAGCGCCCATTTCCGCGGAAATTCTTAGATTTTACCAGGCCATGGGGATTAATCTCATCGAGGGCTACGGTCAGACCGAAGGGACCGGCGTCACCTGCACCTCCCCGGTCGGACGGGCGAAATTCGGCACGGTCGGCACGCCGGTACCGGGATGTGAGCTGAAGCTCGCCGATGACGGGGAGATCCTGGTGAAATCACCGGGCGTTTTTGCCGGCTATTACAAGGACGAAAAAGCCACCCGGGAAACACTGCGAAACGGCTGGCTTTACTCCGGCGATATCGGGGAGCTTGATGACGATGGCTACCTCAAAATCACCGACCGCAAAAAAGACATCATTATCACCGCCGGCGGCAAGAACATCTCGCCGCAGTACATCGAAAACAAACTCAAAGCCAGCCTCTACATCAATGACGCCGTGGTCATCGGCGACCGCCGCAAATATTTGACCGCCCTGATCATGCTGGACGAAGACAACGTCGCCAAATTCGCCCAGGACAACAAGATCCAGTTTTCAACCTACCGCGACCTGACCATGAGCCAGCCCATCAACCAGTTGATCCAAAAAGAAGTCGATGCCGTCAACCAGTCCCTGGCCCGGGTGGAAAATATCCGCAAATTCGCCATTATTCCCAAAAAGCTGTACGAAGAAGACGGCGAGGTCACGCCCACCATGAAGGTCAAGCGGAAAAACGTCTATGAAGCGTTCGCCGACCTGATCGAAGCCATGTATTAATTCCGGCTCAAGCCGGGCAGTCCCGTTATCGAAGAGGCGTGGCAGCCGCGGGACGGCAGCCCGGGTTAGTATCTTTATGCCAAAACCGGCGTTCCTGCCGGGAACCGGTTTGACCGGTATTATTACGTCATGATATAGTCTTATTTTAATACTGACGGCTTTGAAAAAAGCCGCGATTTACCATGTTTTGTCACTCCGGCGGAGACTTGGTTCCAGTAAAATCAAATAGTTCTGGATTCCGGCCTTCGCCGGAATGACGAGGTAGGGACTTCTTCCGAAGCCATCAATACCGGTTTTTGGAATAAGCCCCGCGACCGGATTCGATTTTACCCGACGCAACCCGAATAATCGGCAGCCAGCATGAACCGAACCAACCGGATTGACCGGATCGCCCGCGCCTCCGCTCTTCTGCCCCTGGCAATCTGGGCGGTGGCCGCCGCCATAACAGCCCCGGTCATGTCAGGCGGCGCCTTTCACCTGAGCCTGCCCTGGGTTCCGGCCCTGGGCCTGGAACTGTCTTTTCTGGTAGACGGCCTCAGCCTGCTTTTCGTGTTCATCATCAGTACCATCGGTTTTTTCGTCACCCTTTACGCCGTTGATTATCTCCGCGGCCACCGCCACCCGGCCCGTTTTTTTATTTTTCTGCAGGCCTTTATGCTGGCCATGCTGGGCCTGGTAACCGCCGACAACATGATGGCCCTGTTTGTCTTCTGGGAACTGACCACCCTCTTTTCCTACCTGTTGATCGGTTTTGAGCACGAAAAAGAGAGCTCCCGGAAAAGCGCCCGCCAGGCCCTGCTGGTCACCGGCGCCGGCGGACTGGCGCTGCTGGTGGGCTTGCTGCTGCTCCAGATCATCGGTGGCACCGGCGACATCTCCGGCCTGACCAGCCAGGCCGGCTACCTGCGAGCCCATCCCCTGTACGGAACGATCTTCGCGCTGATCGCCATTGGCGCCTTTACCAAGTCGGCCCAGTTCCCCTTTCACTTCTGGTTGCCCAACGCCATGGCGGCCCCCACCCCGATCAGCGCCTTTCTGCATTCGGCCACCATGGTCAAAGGCGGTATCTACCTGCTGGCCCGGTTCCATCCCATTCTGGGGGGGACGACCACCTGGACGGCCACTCTCATGATCATCGGCGCTATCACCGCCGTGGGCGGGGCCATCCTGGCCCTGGGCCGGTCTGATCTGAAAAAAATCCTGGCCTACACCACCATCACCGCCCTGGGCATCATGACCATGTTCCTGGGAGGCCGGGCCACCTGTTCCCTGACGGCGGCCATGACTTTTCTGCTGGTGCATTCTTTGTATAAATCCGGTTTATTCCTGATGGCGGGTGCCATCGAGCACCAGACCGGCACCCGCCGGCTGGAAAATCTGGGCGGACTGTGGCGGGCCATGCCTTTGACCGCCCTGGCCGCCGGGGCGGCCTGTCTCTCCATGGCCGGATTCCCGTTGTTTTTAGGTTTTATCGGCAAAGAGATAATGTACAAGGGAGCCCTGGCCGAGACCATGTGCCCGGAACTGGCCGTCAGCGCCGCCGTCCTGGCCAACTCCATTATGACCGCCGTGGGCGGCATTCTCATCATGAGGGTCTTCTGGGGGCGGCCGCGCTCGGAATCCGGCCGGGTAAGCGAAGCCCCGGTCTGGATGTGGGGCGGTCCGCTCTTTTTGGGCTGTCTGGGCATATTATTCGGAATTATGCCCGACCTGGTCGGTCACTGGCTGGTGGAACCGGCCGTGCGCGCTTTTCACTACTCCCCCGACGATATCAGGCTGGAACTGTTCCACGGCATCAACCCGCCGCTGCTGCTGAGTATTCTGACCATCTCCCTGGGAATCAGCTTTTACCTGGTCCACCGCCCCCTCCACCGCTGGATCGGCGCGGCTGCCGACCGGCTGCCGATCACCGCCGACCGGGTCTATGACGGAATTATCAAAGTAGTGGCCGACCTGGGTAAATTGCAGAACCGGCTTTTACAAAACGGATCTTTACATCGCTACTTCTTTACGGTGGTGGCCGTTTTCGTGCTGGCCGCGGGCTACGCCTATTTCAGCCGGGTGGAATCATGGCCGACAGTAACCTGGCCGCTGTTGGCAATCCGGGAGTGGCTGCTGGTGGCCGTGATCGCGGCGGCGGTCGTGACGGTCCTGCTGACCCGGATGGTCCTGCTGGCGGTCTGCGCCCTGGGGGTGATCGGGGCCGGCCTGGCGATTGTTTTTTTAAGCTTTGGCGCCCCGGACGTGGCCCTGACGCAATTGCTGGTAGAAACACTGACCGTGGTGATTGTGTCCCTGATCCTGCTGAGGCTGCCCGGCCTGGAACAGCGGCCGCTTCGCCGGCGACGGTTCCGGCACCTGCTGGACGGCCTGCTGGCCGGCGGGGCCGGATTGCTGGTCACCGGCCTGCTGCTGGCGGTATTATCCCTGGACATGGATTATACCATCACTGAATTTTTTGAACAGAACAGCTACCTGGCCGCGCGCGGCAAAAACATCGTCAACGTGATTCTGGTGGACTTTCGCAGCTTAGACACCCTGGGTGAAATCATCGTGGTCGCTTCAGCCGGTCTGGCGGGGTTTGCCCTGATTCACAACCGTCGGAGGATATAATTTAATGCGGTCATTAATTTTACGGGCATCCACCAGACTGCTGGTCAGTCTCATCCTGGTCTTTTCGATCTACCTGCTCTTTCGCGGCCATCATTCTCCGGGCGGTGGATTTTCCGGGGCGCTGGTGGCCGCCACCGCCTTTGCCCTGTATACCATCGCCGAAGGCCCGGCGTCCGTGCGACAGGCCATCCGCGTCGACCCCCGCCACCTGATCGCGACCGGGCTGGGGTTGGCCCTGACGGCCGGTCTGGCAGGGGCGTTATCGAAAAAAGCGTTTTTGACCGGACTCTGGTTGACCCTGGACATTCAACCCGGTTACCGGATCGTGGTGGGGACGCCCCTGTTGTTTGATATGGGGGTATACCTGATTGTGCTGGGCACTATCCTGACCCTGATCCTGGCCCTGGAGGAGAGTTGACATGGAAACCGTCTTAGCCGTCCTGTGCGGCCTGATGACCGCCGTCAGTATTTACCTGATGCTTTCCGGCAACACCATCCGATATATTTTCGGCCTGGTAATCGCCACCAACGCCGTTAATCTGCTGATATTCGTGGCCGGCCGCCTGTCAAGTTCCCGGCCGCCCCTGATTCCCGAGGGGGCAGCGGTGACGAAAGAAGCCATGGCCAACGCCCTGCCCCAGGCCCTTATCTTAACCGCCATTGTCATCGGATTCGCCCTGCTGACCTTTGTCTTTATCCTCTTTTACCGGGCCTTTGAATCCCTGGGCACGGTCGAGACTGAAAAAATGCGCCTGGCCGAACCGGAATCACCGGCGGGCACGTCCGCGGCCGGACCGGCGCCAGGGAGCGAATCATGAACTGGCTGCTGATCCTGCCCATCATTCTGCCTTTTACAACGGCCGCCCTTTGCCTGCTCTACCGCGCCGACCCGGACCGCCAGCAGCTCCTGAGCCTGCTCGGTTCAAGCCTGCAGGCCGTTATCTGCCTGGCACTGCTGCTTTACGTCAGTCGCCACGGCCTGGCGGCCATGCAGGTGGGAAGCTGGCCGGCCCCCTTCGGCATTACCCTGGTGGCTGATCATTTAAGCGCCATCCTGGTGGCGACAACCGGTATCCTGGGTCTGGCGGTGATGGCTTACTCCAGGGTTGAAATCGACGACCGCCTGATGAGGGCCGGCTATTATCCGCTGCTGCACATCCTGCTGGGCGGAGTCTGCGGAGCTTTTTTAACCGGCGATCTGTTTAACCTGTACGTCTGGTTTGAAGTCATGCTGATGGCCTCTTTCGGCCTGCTGGTTCTGGACGGAGAAAGCCGGCAACTGGACGGCGGGGTCAAGTATGTCATGATCAATCTTTTCGCGACTCTCCTGTTCATCAGCGGCCTGGGCCTGCTTTACGGCATGACCGGCACCCTCAACCTGGCGGATCTGCACGGGGCCGTGCGCCAGGTGCCGGACCAGGCCCTGCTGGCGGCGGTGGCCATGATCTTCATGACGGCCTTCGGCATCAAGGCCGCCATCTTTCCTCTCTTTTTCTGGCTGCCGGCCTCCTACCATACCCCCCCGGCGGCCGTATCGGCCATCCTGGCCGGTTTATTGACCAAGGTGGGAGTCTACGCCCTGATCCGCCTGTTCACCCTGGTGTTTACCTTTGATCCGGCTTTTACCCACGGCCTGCTGCTGGCCGCCGCCATGATTACCATGATTACCGGGGTAGTGGGGACAGCCGCTTTTTACGAATTTCGGCGGATCCTGTCTTTTCATATTATCAGCCAGGTGGGCTACATGGTGCTGGGACTGGCCCTGTTCACGCCCCTGGCTCTGACCGGAGCGATTTTCTTTGTGCTGCATAATATGATCGTCAAATCCAACCTGTTTCTGATCAGCGGCGTCTGTCAAAAATCCGCCGGTTCCATGGAGCTGGCCAGACTGGGCGGTTTTTACCGATACCGCGGCTTTCTGGCCCTGCTGTTTTTTATTCCGGCCTTTTCCCTGGCCGGATTCCCGCCCTTATCCGGTTTCTGGGGCAAAATGGTGCTGATCCGGGCCAGCCTGGAAGTCAACGCCTACGGCGCGGCCGCGGCCGCGGCCGGAGTGGGCCTGTTGACCGTTTATTCCATGACCAAGATCTGGGGAGAGGCCTTCTGGAAACCCGCTCCGGCCGGCACGAATTTGGCGGAAGGAGAATCCGGTCAAGCCAATGACCCGCCTCATGATAATTCCGGCCGGTTCTGGATGCTGCTGCCGATTGCCGTGCTGGCATTGCTTACCATCATTCTCGGTCTGATACCGGGGCCGTTTCTGAACCTGTCCGCCCGGGCGGCCCATGAACTGCTTAATCCGGAAATATACGTCAACACCGTTCTGGGGGTGATATGATGAGTAACTTGTTTTTACTGAATATCTTTCTGGCGGCCGGATTCAGTGTTATCCTCGGCCAGGTCAACCTGAGCGGATTTATAACCGGAATGATAACAGGCTACCTGGCCCTGTGGGTCACCCGTCCCCTGTATGGAGAAACCACCTATTTTTCGAGGGTCATCAAAATACTGCGATTGCTGGTATATTTTATCTGGCAGCTGCTAATTTCCAACCTGCGGGTGTTGTGGGACGTCATCACTCCCAAAAACATCAGCCAACCCGGGGTAATCGCGGTCCCCCTGGAGGCCAGGTCGGATTTTGAAATCATGCTGGTGGCCAATTTGGTTTCCCTGACTCCCGGCACGCTCAGCCTGGATGTCTCCGAGGACCGCCAGAGCCTGTACGTTCACATGATGTTTCTGGAGGACGTGGAATCAGCCCGTCGTGATATCAAGCAGGGGATCGAGAAAAAAGTACTGGAGGCTCTCCGATGACCGGTCTGGACAGCAGTCTTCTGTTGCGGGGCGCCGCCGAGACGACCTTGATTTTATTGGCCCTGGCCCTCTGCCTGGCCTTTATCAGGCTGGTGAGGGGGCCGGACCCGGCCGACCGGATCGTGGCCCTGGACATGATCTCGGTGCTGATAGTGGCCTTTCTGGGTGCCTTTACCGTCTATTCCGGAGAAAAAGCCTTTCTGGATGTGGCCATTGCCTATGCCCTGATAGCTTTTCTGGGCACAGTGGCCCTGGCCCGGTTCCGGGAAAGACTGACCCGGCAATCCGGGCGCGAGGATGAGGAGGAAAGTTAAGCCATGACTGACATCATAACCGCCGGGCTGCTGCTGGCCGGCGGCATTTTCGCCTTTATCGCCTCGGTCGGCATGCTTCGGCTGCCGGATACTATCATCCGCATGCATGCCGCCACCAAGGCCGGCGCCCTGGGATCAGGACTGATCTTTCTGGCCCTGGCAGTTTATTCCCAGGAATTGAGTACGACTTTAAGAGCCCTGGCAGCGGTTCTTTTTCTGCTGCTGACCGCTCCCATCGCGGCCCACCTGATCGGTCGGGCCACTTATTGCAGCCGGGTTAATTTATGGCACAAAACCTGGATTGACGAATTCGCCACTGTCTGCGACTGGGCCCGGAATGACGACTCAGGCGAAGAATCCGGTGAATGCCGCCTTGCCCCGGCCAGCCCCGATCCGCCTGACAGGGAAGACCGCTCTTAACCCGGCCGGCCCAGGATGTTAACCCGGGTTAAATTCACTTCTCCAGCAATTGGTTGCTCAGGCGTCGGGCCAGGGACAGAATAGTATAAGTCGGCGGCAGTCCCCAGGCCTCCGGGATTACGGAACAGTCACAGACATATAAATTATCATATTTTTTGGTCTTTAAATCGGCATCAACCACTTCTCCGATTTTAACCGTGCCGCCGGGATGGGCGGCCAGGGTCCAGGTTTTATGAATTCCCGTGGCCCCGGCCTGCTTAAGAATTTCGCGGGCGTGCCGAGCCCCTTTGGCCAGTTTTTCCCGGTCGGAGGCGTTCATCCGCTTCCGGACTCCTTCCCGGTTGGATAAGCGACCACCCAGATCATCTTTGACCTTGACCATGATTCTGACCACGCTCTTCTGATGAAAGAGACGATAAGGACGGAATCCGGAACAGGCGAAAATCACATTGAGCATGCCGGGTAAGGCCATGTCGGTCATGACATAGCCCTCTTGGTCCATATGCAGGCCGGCTGACATGGGTATCTCATTTTCATGTTTAACGCCCCGGACAAAGCCGGCTACCGAGATAAGAGGATCAAAAAAGAAATCATAGCCCGCTTCGGCGATGCCGCTGTTTCTTAAAATAATGGGAGAACCGATACCACCGGCACCAATGACAACGTTGTCAGACCGGGCCGTACGGGTCCGTCCGCGCTGACGGTATTGAACGCCGACTGCCCGGCCGTTTTCAATGATAACTTTTTTAACCCGGGCGTTGTTGATCAAAACGGCCCCGTCATCAACGGCCTCGTCAACGAAGATGCGGGCGTTCCATTTGACATCGTTGGGATCGCCGTAATAAAAATTGCCGAATTTCTGGGTACTCCGGTCCCAGCGATCCTGGTGCATGAACTTGTTCAGCTTATGCCAGTCATAACCCAGTTCCCGGGCGCTTTTCATGATCAATTTGGCCTTGGCGCCCATGACATCATCAGACAGCGGCCTGATGGGCACATCCTGCTTGATTGACTCGGCCTCGCGGCTGACATCAATACCATACGATTTAAGCATCTCAAAGGGGATATCAAAACAGGTGCCATAATAAAAGACGGAGCTGCCGCCGGTAATAAGCCCCCTGACCATGCCGACCAGTTGACTGTTAAAAAGCATGCTCTTAAAGGGTAAGCATTGATATAAAGCATACTGCCAGAACACACCTCTTAACCTGGGCTTGCTGCCGCGTTCCAGAATGAGGACCGATTTGCCGGCCCGGGCCAGATCCCGGGCAACTGTGGCGCCACCCGGTCCGGTCCCGACTACGATCGCGTCATATTGTTTTTGCTTGTCTGTCATATGCACCTTCCTTGCCTTGAAAATTGACGGCTTCGAAAAAACAAGCTCCTTTTTGTCGATTGTCGACAATACAATAAAAATTTTATACTGTCAAATTTTTTGGGCGGTTTTTCAGATAAATTTTAAAATTTATAATCAGGAAAAATCTTTTCGGATATTTTTTTGCGATCGTCGATTTTTTTTATTGACGCAGATCAGATAAAAAAGTAGAAAGAACTATATAATAATGATGATGTAATCGTAAAAAGTCCAAATTGGGACGGCAAAGTAAAAAGTTCAAGATCAAGGCTTGCGCAATCACGAAGAATGCAGCGTACTTAGCGTACGTGAAATTCTGAGTGATTGCGCGTAACGCAGATATTTGGACTTTTTACGAAGCCGTCAATAATGATGGTATTTCCGTAAAAATCCGGTACAGCCGGGCTCAACCCGGACCCGTCAAAAAATGT
>JBKHHL010000176.1:0-5014 GCA_046539175.1 Desulfosudaceae bacterium | reverse complement strand
CCGGAGATCCCACCGGAGACTTAACCCGAGATTTCCGCCGGATCGAAACCCGGACCGAAGCATTGACTCAGCACAGCCTGAATGCCCCGGATATCATGACGACCGATTATCTCCCGGGTAATCTGATGGACGGTTACCTCTTCCTGACGCCGCTCGTCCGCCCGGGCCTCGAACTGCTGATAAAATTTGGCGAAGCGGACGATATGAATCAGTTCATGAACTATCAGGTAGACCAGAAACGGAAACAGGGCCACTCCGGGAAGCTGCCTCACAGTCGCCAGAACGGCCGGATCCTGAAGACATATTTTATAAAAATCAAAGGTCAGCGACCCCAGAGAGCTGCCCTCTTTCTGGCAGGCATAACGGACAATCTGGGCGTAGGGACCGTCAACGACCTCTTCCGCGGACAGCTCCGCCCGGGTCTTGACATCATACCGGTGCCGCAGCCACTGATTGGCGGACATTTTGTAATAATTACAGACCATCTCCTCGGCCAGCGAGACGGCGTTGTTAACTTCCGCCAATTCTGATTCTGAAAACAGTTCCATAAACCGCCTGCCTGAACTCCAACGCCGGCCGCCGCTGGGGATATCACAGAAAACTCCCGGCCGGAACGGCCAGGTAAAAATGGAAGTATATCCATAATATCTGTTGACACGCAAGATGAAAATCCATATATTTTATAAGATATACGAAGCCGTCAATTATAGTTTTTAATACCAGGTCAAAGAAGGAGGTGAGCTTTTGGGCTCTGTAATTAAAAAACGACGCAAAAAGATGCGCAAGCACAAACACCGGAAACTGCTGGCACGGACTCGCCACCAGAGAAACAAAGGTAAATAAGTCAGATTAAGTCAGTCTGATCAGATTGATTCCGGTGACTTCCGGACAATGGAGTGGACAGGGAGTTGACGGAGGGCTCACGGAAGCTCCCGTCCACAGTTATCACCCCGATATTTCAACCAATATTACGGCGACGACTACAGCGCCACGATATCTGACCCCAATAATATCCGCCACAAACAATACGCGGTGGATTAGCTTTTATAAAAAAACGCCGCTGTCTCCCGACCAGGGGGCCAGCGGCGTTTTTTATTATTTTCCGGCTCAACTTCTTAAAATCCGGAAGTAATCAGGGGAGCTCTTTATAATTATTTAAATATTTAAAGAGCTCGGAATCGGTTGACAGCACCAGCTCATTATTTTTGTCCAGAGAGTTTTCGTAAACATCCAGGGTTTTCAAAAAGGAGTAGAATTCCGGATCACGCTTATAAGCCTGGGCGTAAATGTCCACGGCCCGGGCATCAGCTTCGCCTTTAACTACCTGAGATTTCTGGTAGGCCTGAGATGATATCTTTTTCAGCTCTTTTTCTTTATCACCCCGGATCTTGTTGGACTCGCCTTTACCTTCCGACCGGTATTTTTCAGCCATCTGGTTTCTTTCAGCGATCATCCGGTCATAAACAGACTCCCTGACCTCCTTGACGTAATTGATCCGCTTGAATTTGACATCCGCCAGTTCAATTCCGAACTTGTCTAATTTCGGTTGCGCCTGGGCCCTGATCTCTTTGGTCATTTCCCGGCGGCCCATGATAATGGAAAAATCATTGTCCAGCTGTTCCCCGGTGCGAAAAGTATCCAGGGAACGGTTGCTTTTACGCACCGTTTCAATCAATCGCTGAGATGTCACCAGGTTGCGGACCGCCGGATCAATAATATCATTAAGCCGGTTGATGCCGGCCGGAACCGTCGTTACCGTCTGGAAAAAGGCCACCGGGTCAACAATGCGCCACCTGGCAAAGGAATCCACCCAGATGTAGGTTTTACCCAGGGTCGGAATCTGACCGGGAGAACCGTCCCACTCCAGCAGATTTTTAGGAAAAAAATTGGCCCGGTCCACAAAGGGCCACTTGAAATTCAACCCCGGCTCTGTCACCGGCTCCCGGGCGATTTTCCCAAACCGGGTGACCACCACCTGTTCGGTTTCATCCACCACAAACAGGCCGTTGAAAAGAAACACCAGGCCGGCCACAACCAAGACGATTAAAACGATAAAAGTATTTTTCATTATTGCCCTCTTTCCTTCCCAAGATTCAGCAACGGCAGGAGATTGTCCTGTTCGGAGTCGACGATATATTTCTGGCCCAGCCCGGGCAGCACCTTGTTCATGGTTTCCAGGTAGAGCCGGCGGCGGGTAACATCCTTGGCGGCCTGGTATTCTTCAAAAACCTGGATGAATTTGTCGGCGTCACCTTCAGCTTTATTGACCCGCTCCAGAGCGTATCCCTCGGCTGCCTTGACCACCCGTGCGGCTTCACCTCTGGCCGCCGGCACCGCCTGGTTGTATTCCTTGCGGGCCTCCTGGATCATTCGCTCTTTTTCCTGAAGGGCCTGGTTGACATCGTTAAACGAAGGCTGCACTTCCCGGGGAACGTTGGTCTTTTTCAGTTCCACGGCGTCAATGCTGATACCGCTGTCGGCCTGGTCCATCTCTTCTTGCAGCAGCAACATGGCTTCATTGGCGATTTCCACCCGGCTGCTGATGACCTCGTTGATACTCCGGTCACCCACGACCAGCCGCATGGCCGCTTCCGACATGTCCCGCAGCAACTTGTCTATATTCCTGACCTTGAACAGATACTTATAAGGATCCTTGATGCGATACTGAACGATCCAGGGCACCAGGGCTACGTTAAGATCGCCGGTAAGCATCAGGCTTTCTCCGACGTTGGTGTCGTCAAACAATTGTTTGTCGGAAGTATAGCTGGCGGTATCGGTGGATTCCATGGTCTGGAACCCGAACTCTTCTTTATAAACCCGCTTGACCTTGACCTTGGTTACCTTTTCCACCCCCATGGGAAGCTTGAAATGAAGTCCGGAGGTTTCGGTCCGGTTGTATTTTCCAAAACGCTGCACTATCCCCACTTCGTTGATATCGACGGTGAACATCATGGAAAAACCCGCAAAAAGGGCGATCACCACCAGAACAATCAGGGCCACCGGGATCCAGGAGAAATTAAACCCTTTAAACTTGTTGATGAGATCATCAAATTGCGGCGGCATGCCTCCGCCGTCGCCTCCGCCGTCGCCTCCGCCGGGCGAGCCCGGCCCCTGGTTGGAGCGTTTTTTCTGCTGCTGCTGCAGCTTGTCCCAGTCCCAGTTCATGGTTTTGCCTGTTTCCATAATTAAAATTCCCGTTTTCGGATGCGTTGGAATTGATGTGAAGGATGCGGCTGTTTGGATGAACACTCACCCGGTGCCTGCTCTTAACCTCAAAATAATGCTGGCGGTTCCAGATGAGCTCTGTCCTTATATCTTTTTAAAATACAGGGAGGACCGGGGGAGAGTCAAGAGAATTCAGACAAAAAATTTCAGAATGGCCGGCAATGCCCGGTGATTGACAGCCTGACCATTCTCTGTCAAATTAATATAAAAAAGGCCTGTATACTTCCAGTTAATAACCTTGCGGATATCATCACCACCATGTCTTCAAAGAAAAGACCTGCCGGCGGGTTCGAACCGGTCGGCGACATCCTCCGAAACACCCTGGCAGAATGGGTCCGGGGAGCCGGGGAGCCGATCACCCAGGTGTGGGAATTGTGGGATCAAACCGTGGGCGAAGCGGTGGCCCGGAACGCTCAGCCGTCCCGCCTGAAAAACAGAATCCTGGTTGTCCACGTGACTTCTTCCGCCTGGACCCACCAGCTGCAATATTCAAAAAAAGAGATCATCGCCGGCTTGAACCACGCCGCCGGCAAAATCCTGATTACCGACATCAAATTCAGAATCGGTGAGCTGGAATCGTGAGCCACTCCTTTTCCGAAGACACTTTTTTTAACGGCGCCCTGCGAGTCCGGCAAAGCCGGAGCGGCTACCGTTTTTCCATCGACGCCGTTCTCCTGGCCGGATATGCCTCCGGACATATCCGGCCGGAGACACCAACCAGCATCGTCGACCTGGGCACCGGCTGCGGCATTATTCCCCTGATCCTGGCTTACCGCCATGACCGGGTAAGCATAACCGGGGTGGAAATTCAACCGCGACTGGCCCGGCTGGCCGCTGAGAATATCCGGAACAATCATCTGGCTGACCGGATCAACATACTTTGCCGCGACATGACCTCTTGGGACGCTTCCACCCCGGCCGGCCAGGCAGACCTGGTCATCTCCAACCCTCCTTTCCGGAAAACCCTGTCCGGCCGGATCAATGCCAACAGCGAACGAGCCCTGGCCCGCCATGAAATTGAGGCTACCGTCGAAGATGTGATTGATACCGCCGTGCGGCTGTTGAGGGTTTCCGGAAAATTTGTTGTTGTATACCCGGCTTCACGCCTGACGGATATAATGACCACCATGAGACAGGCGGGCCTCGAGCCCAAACAGGTCCGCCTGGTTCATTCCCGGGAAACAGAAGCGGCCCGGCTGGTCCTGATCCAGGGCCTGAAAAACGGCCGCCCCGGCCTGACGGTTGAGCCGCCCCTGATCGTTTATCTCGCGGACGGCGATTACACCGGGGAAGTGCGGACAATGTTTCAGCCCTGACACCCGGAGAATTTCGGGGAATTATCCGGGATAACGCCGTGGAAATTTATACGGACCGGCGAATTGAAAAATCCGGGGCTGAATCTGATCGGACCTGCTTTTTTAATTTGACACCGGCCGCCAAAGAAGTTAATTAAAAAGATTATTTTGCGGTTATTTCATTATTAGAAAAATAATGACGTACCAGGGAAGCAGCAGCCTGTAGATTTACAGGAGAGGTGGCCGAGCTGGCTGAAGGCACCGCTCTCGAAAAGCGGCATCCTGTTGACGCGGGATCGGGGGTTCGAATCCCTCCCTCTCCGCCATTGCCGCGGGTCCGGCATGGTCAGACCAGGTATACCGGCCGTTCTTCCCTAAAAAAACTGTTTGTTTAAGCTGCGGAGAGATGACCGAGCTGGCTGAAGGTGCACGACTGGAAATCGTGTGTGCCTTAACGGGCACCGAGGGTTCGAATCCCTCTCTCTCCGCCACTT
>JBKHHL010000175.1:0-5015 GCA_046539175.1 Desulfosudaceae bacterium | reverse complement strand
GTAAATCATCATTCTTGTAAAATATTTGTTTTGTTGATATGATTGGAGAATACCAATAAAAATCGTCAATAACCTTGCAGCCAAAAAAAGCTTTAAAATGAGACAGTTGTCTGAGCAAATAGGTTTTATCGGGGGCGGCAACATGGCCGAAGCCATTGCCGGGGCTCTGCTCCGGGCCGGAGTAAGCCAGGCCGCCCGGATGCGGATCAGCGATCCCAGTCCGGAGCGCCGCGGCCACCTGCGGGAGACTTACGACATAATCACCACCACGGATAACGCGGAGGTCTTCAATCACAGCGATATTGTTATCCTGGCCGTCAAACCTCAAATCATGGCCGAGGTGCTGGAACAGCTGTCCGGAGAGGCCAAAGCGGCTCCGCGCAGAAAGCTGGTAATCTCGATTGCCGCCGGTTTTCCCATCAGAAAAATCGAACAATTTCTTTATGCCGGCTGCGACGAGCCGGCCATGGCCCGAATGCCGGTGGTACGGGTAATGCCCAACACACCCGCCCTGGTACTGGCCGGCATGAGCGGCCTCAGCGCCAACCGGCAGGCCACGGAGGCCGATATAACCCTGGCCAGAACGGTCTTAGCGGCCACGGGCCAGGTACTGGTCTTTCCGGAATCCGCCTTAAACGCCGTCACTGCCGTGTCCGGATCCGGGCCAGCCTACGTGTTTTACCTGGTCGAGGCCATGATTGACGCTGGTGTCTCCCTGGGCCTGGGACAGGACGAGGCGGCCGTCCTGACCCGGCAGACCCTCAAAGGCGCGCTGGCGCTGCTGGAAGAAAGTGCCGCGGAGCCCGGTGAGCTGCGTCGCCGGGTGACTTCTCCCGGCGGCACCACCGAAGCGGCCCTGTCGGTTATGGAAGACCGGCGGGTCCGGCAAAGCATCATGGCCGCCATGACGGCCGCCTGTCAGCGGGCGGCCGAACTGTCTGACTGAATAAACAGGATATTTCTAATTGTTTGAACAATCCGTGTCATACCTGGCCGCTTTCAGCGCCGGTCTGCTTTCTTTTTTCACGCCCTGCGTGTTGCCCCTGGTGCCGGTTTATTTCACCATCATTACCGGAGTTTCCCTCGATCAACTGACCAGCGCCTCGCGGGCGGAGCTGCGCCGGAAAATAATTGTGTCCACCCTTTTTTTTGTGGCGGGTTTTTCCGTGGTTTTTGTGCTGCTGGGGGCTTCCGCTTCTTTTATCGGCAGTTTTCTGCGGGATTACCGTCAATATGTCAAAATCCTGGGCGGAATAATAATTATAATCCTGGGCCTGCACCTGTCCGGAGCTATCCGCATTCCAGCCATGCAGATGGAAAAACGGGCCTTGATTAAAAACCAGTCCTGGCGACTCTTCGGGGTGCTGGCGGCCGGCATGGCCTTCGCGGCGGGCTGGACGCCCTGCATCGGCCCTATTCTGGGCTCCATTCTGATCCTGGCCGGCAGCCAGGAAAACATCACCAACGGCATTATGCTGCTGAGCCTGTATTCTCTGGGCCTGGCCCTGCCCTTTTTATTGCTGTCAGTTTTTATAAATTTTCTGCTGGTATTTCTCAGACGGATCAACCGGATTATCCGTTACATCAACCCGATCGCGGGTGTTCTGTTGATAGCCGCCGGAATATACCTGATTTTTTCATGACCGGCAGGCTTCCGGGCGGCTCCGGAAAACCCGCCAGTCTATCCCGGATATTTCACGAGTCCCGGTCCCATGATCGTCTTAACAAAGGAGCCACCATGATTGGACAAAAAATTTTCAAACCAGCCCTGATCGGACTTTTCCTGCTTTTTTCCGTGGCCGGCGACCCGGTTTTTTCAAACGAGTCCCTGGAGAATAATAAAGTCCCGGCCCCGGCAGCCACTGCAAAAACCGTGGCTGCCGCCAGCAGGATTCAGTGGTTCGATTACAGTAAGGCCGTTGACAAGGCCGCCGAACAGGACAAGAAGATTTATCTCTATTTTTACGCGGACTGGTGCTCATACTGCAAAAAAATGAGCTCCGAGACCTTTACCAACGAAAACGTAATAAAGACTCTGAACCGGGATTTTATTCCAGTCCGCGTTAAACAGGAAGATGACCGGGAATTGACAGAAAAATATAACGTGCAGGGATTTCCCTCGTCATGGTTTTTGGAAAAAACCGGGGAAAAAATCGGGGCTAAGCCCGGCTACCTGCCTCCGGAACCATTCCTTGAACTTCTGGATTTTGTTATTAATGAAAAATACAAAGAATAAACCGGCAGACCAAAAGACGGTCCTGAAAGTAAATCAGCCCACCCTGAAGAAGGTCATCGCCTCGGCCCTGACCCCGCCGCCTCCGGAACGGGTCTACCGCCCGGCCAGTGTTTCCCTGCTTTTGTTCGGCCGGGAAGAGACCCGTATCCTGGCCATTTTAAAAGCCAACCGCCAAGGCTATACCTGGCGCAATCAGGTAGCCCTGCCAGGAGGCCGCATTGAAGAAAGCGACGCCGACCCCATGCAGGCGGCTGTCCGGGAACTGAAAGAAGAGCTGGGCATATCTCCGGAGAACGTTTCCTACGCCGGTTCCCTGGGCCATTTTCAAACCCTGGAAAACACCGTCATCGAAGTATTTGCCGGCACCTGGAACCAGCAGGACACGATCCGCTACGATCCCGCGGAAATTGCCCGGGTACTGGAGATTCCGCTGCGCACGGTGATTGCCACCCATTTCAGCAACGGCCTGCATGGCCGCCTGCCGGAAATGATGGAACTGCTCTATCCTTTTGAAGACCTGGTCATCTGGGGAGTAACCGCCAAAATACTGCACTTTTTTGTGGAAGCCCTGGTCCCGGAGCTGGAGACCTCCGGAAAGCCCCTTACCGAACATCTGCTGGAAAATCTGTCCTGAATTGAGCGACTTCCAGCGTTACCGCGGAAGCAGAAAGATAATCGTCCTGCTTCCCGGATCAGGCAATCCCTCTGAAATTACGGGAAGTGGTTCGGGTTAAAGCGGCAGGCCGCCGCCACCGCGCCGGTTGTATTTTCCCCTGGCATAGACCCATAACCGCCAGAGCAGGCGGGTCAGGGAGGCCACGCCCAGCAGGACGCTCATCAATAAAAGCAAGGCCGGCACCCAGGCATGATCGCGGTAGACAGCGGTTGTCAAGGCCACCCGCAACCCTGACAACGCGAATAAGGCCACTCCCGACATGACTACCACCACCAGTCCATAAATAAAGGTAATATCATGCCAGGCAAAAATAATTTTTTTTTCTGAAGACAGCCGCATGTCAGGTTTACTCACCTTCCAAGGTTTGATGTTTACTGCAGCAGCCGCATCATGGCGGTTTCATCACAATTGGGAAATTTCACGCAGGAAACGCAGTCTGACCAGATCTTCAAGGGCAGCTGAGTCTTGTCAATCTTGAAAAATCCGAATTTTTCAAAAAATTCGACATTATATGTCAGCACAAAAATTTTTTTAATGTCATAATTACCGGCATCGGCAAAAGCGTTTTCCACCAGCCGGGTACCGATCTGTTTGCCCCAGTAGTCCGGCCGTACCGCCAGAGAGCGTACTTCAGCCAGGTCCTGCCAGCAGATCTGCAGAGCGCAGCAGCCCAGCACGGTTTCGTCGTCGTCATCCACAAAAACAAAAAAGTCCCTGATATCATCATATAATTTGGACAGAGGCCGGGCCAGCAGAAAACCCTGACCGGCGAAATCGGTCAGCAGAGCATAGATGGCGTTAACATCCTGTATTTTCGCCTTTCTGATCATGGCCTCCGGCTTCCTTGAATGCGACGGGTTTTAAAATTATCAATTTCAGCGTGACAAATTATGCTAATAAGGGAGGACAGCTGGCTCAGTGCCTTTTTTAAACAGAGCGTAAACTCCCTTATTGTCCGCTGCCGGCACCCGTTGGCCGGTAGCGGCATTGATTTTAACCGGGACAACATTGTCCGGCCGGTTAAACGGAGGGCATCCCTTTTTCCCCACCGCTTTTTTCATAAACTCCTTCCAGATGGGCAGGGCGGCCCGGGCGCCGGTCTCCGATTTTCCCAATGTAGAATAATTGTCCGTTCCTGTCCAGACGCCGGTGGCAATTTTTCGGGAATAACCAACAAAAAGAGCGTCCCGATAGTGATCGGTGGTGCCGGTTTTACCGGCCAGGGGGCAGAGAAGGTCACTGGCCCCGCGGCCGGTTCCTTCTTCAATAACCGCCTGTAGCATGTCGGTTATGATGGCCGCGTCTGCCGCCGGCATGACGATTCTGGAATGGGGCCGCGCCTGCCAGATGACGCGGCCGTCACGGTCCAGGACGCGGGAAACGCCGTAAGGCTTAACGTGCCGGCCGAGGCGCGGAAAAACGGCATAAGCACTGGTCAACTCCAGCAGAGTCACTTCCGAAGTCCCCAGGGCCAGGGACAAAACCGGCGACAGGGGGGAGGTTACGCCGAGACCGGCCGCGAAATCCGCCACCGAGGCCGGTCCCAGTTTATTGATGATCCTTACGGCGGGAATATTTTTGGAAAAGGCCAGCGCCTGCCGCAGGGTCATTTCTCCGGAATAGGTTTTGGAAAAATTACGCGGCTGCCAGGTCTTGCCCCGCCCGGGTCCGGGGAAAACCGCCGGCGTGTTTAAAACCGTGGTGGCCTGGCTGAATCCGTGACCAAGGGCGCAGGCGTACAGAATTGGCTTGAAGGCCGAACCCGGCTGTCGCCTGGCGCTGGTGGCGCGATTGAAAGGAGATTCCTTGAAATCCCGCCCCCCGACCAGGGCGGCAATCCCGCCGGTGCTGACATCAATGGCGACCAGGGCGGCCTGGGGATTATCCCTTAGACCCTGGCGGGACATGCGTTTTTCCAGGTCCGCCAGACCGGACTCCAGCGCGGCTTCAGCGTGCTCCTGCAGGGAATGGGACAAGGTGGTCTCCACGGTCAGCCCGCCCTTGTGCAACCGTTCCGGCCCCACCACCTTTTCCAGAAAAGATCTGATGTAGTCGATAAAATAAGGGGCCCTGGTCGAATTCCGGCCGGAGGCGGCCAACTCC
>JBKHHL010000174.1:0-5029 GCA_046539175.1 Desulfosudaceae bacterium | reverse complement strand
CAACCCCGCAGTTTGACGTAGAGATTGCGGAAAAAGGCCATTTATGGATGGAAACAAGATAGAAAGGGGGATAGAAAGGGAGACGCAAGCGGCTGACAGGGGACGGTTCCGGGCCACCCGTCATCCAGGCCCGGTTATCTTACAGGCCCGGGCCGGTCATCTCCCGCTCCGGATAACAAAATAAGACCAATTCAGACTTTACGAAGCCGCCTCCCCTGTTTTTTCTTTACATGACGCCATCTACTGAATATTATCAATGTCCATCCATTTCACATGGATGGCACCATCTGGTGTTTCCAATCCAGAAATGTGAATTTTTTCGCAAGGTCAAGGAAAACAAGGGGTTGCGCGGAGGCGTACTGGACGTACGCCGCACAAGCAACCCCGCAGTTTGACGTAGAGATTGCGGAAAAAGGCCATTTATGGATGGAAACTATTTAAGACTCAGATTCAATACCGTCAGGAGACCATGCCCCGGGGGTGATGAGGGAGGGCTTGCAATGGACGACAAGGCCGGTTTCCGGGATTTTTTACGAAAACATCAAACGATCACCGGAGTAGGCGATTGTGGATGAAACCTATGACGTGGTCATAATCGGGGCGGGATTCGGAGGACCGGTGGCCGCCAGGCTCTGTGCCCAGGCCGGGCTGAAAACCCTGATGCTGGAACGTTCCCGGAACGTGGGCGAAAAGGTTATTTCCGGGCTGACCATTCCCGTTTACGGATTTCTTTTCGGACCAGATTTTATCCGCGACGGCAACCCGCCCTTTGAGCGCCCCGCCGACGGTATCATCAATTACCTCATTAAAGACATCGAATCCGGCGATATTGAAATCGACGATACCCTGCGGGTACCGCGACCGCTGTCACCGGTGATAGCCTTCGGCTACAACACTTACTGTAAACCTTTCATCCAGTGGGAAGCTCGCCAGGCCGTGGAAGCCGGAGCCGAACTGTGGACCTCCGTAACCGTAACCGACGTTCTTCGCGCCGGCGGAACGGTGTCCGGAGTGATCCTGGAAGACGGCCGGTCGATCTCCGCGCGGATTGTCATCGACGCCGAAGGCTCCCAGGGATTGGTAGCGGTTAAAGCCGGCATCCGCGAAAAATATCCCCCGGAAGCCATCTCCCTGGCCGACACCTACGACTATGAAATGGATAAAGCGGATGTCGACCGTATCCTGGGTTATTCCCTGCGGTTTTGCTGGGGCTGGGACGAACAGAAAATCGCTCCGCCTCTGGGGCACGGCAACGGCCTCATGGTCTGGCCCTACCGGGAAAGCATCCATTTCATGCAGGACCATTGCCTGCGCCTGGACGAGGGCCGGATACCCAACCTGAAAAAGCGCTTTTCCCAATACCACCATAATATCACCACGCGCCTGCCCTGGTGGGCCGGGGAGGTGGCTCCCAGAAGCCGGCTGCGCGCCCGCATGTGGGAAGGCTTTGAAATTTACGTCGGACTTGATCCGGCGCTTCGTCAAATGAAGAACCACGACGACGGCATCATTCTGATCGGTGACGTGGCCGGCCTGGAAAGCACGGAATTGTGCGACGGCGTCCCGGCAGCCTGGTTTTCCGCGGAAATCGCCGCGGAAGTCGCCATCGACGCCATTCGCGCCGGCGATACCAGCCGGGCGTTTTTGAGCCGCTACGACGAACGGATTAAGGCCCATGATATCATCCAGTGGTCTATTTCCGGAGAAAACCGGTATAATCTGCGCTATGCCCAGGAGAAAAAGGATATTCGCCTGCTGCGCAAATATGTGCATCAAGCCTGGGGGCTGGGGCAGCTCACCCATTTCCTGTCCCCCCTGCTCCGGATAACCTGCCGCTATCTCCGGCAGGACCCCCGCCTGATCACCCGCTGGATAAAAATGTATTTCCGGTATTATCAGAACTGGCATCACCGGGCTTACGACTACCAGGGCCGGGAGACGCTGCAACCAGCCGCGTCCGGACGATCGCGAACCGGGGAACTGGTTTTCCGGATGACAGTTGGTGGTCTGGATAATCTGCTGCGGCTGACCGCTCCGCTGGTAAAAGGCCTGGCTTTTTGCGGCGAACACCTGTCCGGACTGGCCAATCCCGCCATGAAATTGTGTTTGCCGCTTTACCGGCCGGTCTACAAAACCCTGCGAAAACCCCTGAAACACCCGGGCAATTGGCTGGCCGACCGCCTGGTGGCTTTCACCCGACAGGCCGACCCGGCCCTGTTTGAGGTGGAAGAGATCAGGCGGACTAACCCGGTCAAGGAGAAGAACTGATATGCCGAGAACAGTGGAACGCTTTCCGGGCGTGGAATGGATTGACGGCACCGGCCGATTTATTCAGGTGGATAGCGACAAATGCACCGGCTGCGGCAACTGCCTCAAGGTCTGCCTGGGCGACTGCTGGGAGATCGCCGATCACCGGGCCCGCCTCAAAAGCCTGGAGTCCTGCATGGAATGCGCCTGCTGCTGGTATGTATGCGAACCCGGCGCCATTATTTTCTCCTGGCCCCGGGGAGGCACCGGTTACCACAGTGAATGGGGATAACCGCCGGCCTGTGGCCGTCTCATAACCCCAAAACTGGCAGTCTCGTAAAAAGTCGGGATTTCCCTTATTGCGTCACTCCGGCGGAGGCCGGGGTCCAGTAAAATCAAATAGTTCTGGATTCCGGCCTTCGCCGGAATGACGAGGTAGGGACTTTTTACGAAGCCGTCAGTATTAGCACACCTCATTTTTATACACATGAGTCAAGAGCAGATCTGACCCCTTCAGACCCCTTCACCTCTTCAAAATCGCCCAAAATACCACATGTGTTTTTTTGACACACGCCGCACGTTCTTATCATAAAAAACCAGGTCGCTTTGAATTTTTCCATGACGCGGACTTGACCCGGGTTGCCGGCCGGAAAATCAAGGGCCATGACCATGGTCTGCAGCGGATACGACTGCTGGTATAAAGTTTGCATAGGCTTAGTGCACAATCCACACAGCCGTGTATGGATTGGGAGCGTACTTTAATGTAAACAAAAAACCAAGGAGGTAAACCATGGAACGATGTAAACCATTAACACTTATGCTTATTTTTGTTGTTATGTTTCTTGTGGGCGGGTTAGGACCGGCCCTTGCCGGCAACAACCCTGATGATGTTTATGAAAATGAAGCCGATAAAAACACGGAAATGTCCGCTGAAGAGATAAAAAACGAAGAAATTGAAGCCTTTGTTGCGGCGGCAAAAGAAATTCAGGAGATCCGGGATGATTATGCCGAAGAGATTACCGATACCGAAGATGCTGATTACAACGACTTGAGAAAGGAGGCTGTCGAGAAGATGGTTGAAGCCATTGAAGACCAGGGCATTGATGAAAAAACCTACCGCGGCATTGCCCATCATGCCCAAAAAGACGAAGAACTGCTTTCCCGGATCTATTGATCTGATTTGTTTTTTCAGTTTTTCAGAGTAAGTCGGATAGTTTTTCCTGAACAAAGCGCCGGCCAGAGACAACATCTCCTCTGGCCGGCGCTATCTGCTGAATGGAATGAATTCATAGATGAGAGATGAGGACATAAGCAGGAAATTTTCCGGCAAGCCAATTTCTCCCGGGCTGGGGCAGGGTAAGACCTTCATTTATAGAAAGAACCTGTGGCGTTTTAATGGCTTTCAGGACATAGAAGTGCCTGAAGTTGAAGCTGAGGTAAGGCGCTTTGAATCAGCCCTTGCGGAGGTGCTGCGGGACCTCAGGAATGTTGCCGAACAGGTAGCCGACGAAATTGATGAGGACCTTTCGGCTATTTTCCAGGCGCACATGGCAATGGTCAACGATAACATCCTGAAGTCGGAGGTGAAGAAAAAAATCAGGGAAGAACAGGTTAGCGCCGGTAGTGCTATTATCATGGTATTCGGTCGCTGGGAACGGCGTTTCAGCGCAATGGAAGCAGAGATAGCCAGCGAAAAAGCAGATGATATCCATGACCTGACACAGCGGCTTGTTTTGGCGCTTGCCGGAGTTGGCGCTCACGAACTGGAGGGACATCTGCCGCAGGGCGCCGTGCTGGTAACCAACCGCTTAATGCCTTCGGATACGATATTTCTCTCCGGCCGCAAAGCTGCGGCCGTGGTCCTTGAAACCGACGGCGGTAAAGCTTCTCACGCCGCCTTATTCGCGCGCGAAATGGGCCTTCCCTGTGTTTCCGGGATTAAAGGCGTTACAGATAAAGTGCCATCCGAAATCCCGGCTTTGGTGGATGCGGATGAAGGCCTTGTCATTATCAATCCGGATAAAAAGGAAAAAAATTTTTTCCGGGAAAGGCGCCAACGGCAACATCAACTCCAGTCCCAGGCCCGGGCGCAGTCTCATGAACCGGCAATTACCAAGAGCGGAAAAGCAGTATCCGTGCTTGCCAATGTGGGGCATAAGGAGGACGTAAAAGAAGCAATAAAAAACGGTGCTGATGGCATCGGATTATACCGGCTTGAGAACATATACCTGGGTCGTCAGGGTCCGGCGGACTATAACCGCCTGTTCAAAGAAATCCTGGAAACGCTTTCACCGGCCGGGCAATTACCGATATTTGTCCGGCTGCTGGATATCGGCGCTGACAAACCCTTTCCTTTTAAAAAAAAGCAGCGGGAGACCAACCCCTCCCTGGGCCGGCGCGGCATCAGATTTCTTCTTGACTACCCGGAATTGCTGCAAACTCAGCTGGAGGTAATGCTTCAATTAACCTGTATTTTTGACCTTCATGTGCTGGTGCCCATGGTTACACTGCCTTCTGATATTCAAAGAGTAAAAGACCTTCTGATAAAGACGGCCTCCCGGACAAAGGCCGGCCCCATGCCAAAGCTGGGCGCCATGATTGAAACACCGGCGGCGGCCCTGTCTGCTCCTGAAATCAGTCAACATGCGGATTTTTTGAGTTTTGGCACCAACGATCTCACCCAGTACACCATGGCCGCCGACAGAGAGAACGCAGCAGTTGACGTTTATTTTGATGATACCCATGAGGCTGTTTTCCGGCTCCTCAAAATCGCTGTCAGTGA